>CAJWJL010000085.1:0-8883 GCA_913042135.1 uncultured Chloroflexota bacterium
CCCTTTCCTGATATCGCCTGAGCTGTCGCATGCCAGGCAGGATGCCCTGTGGCTGACGCGGCAACGCAATCAACTTGATGAGCCGGAGGTTCTTTAACATAACCCGAACTGTAATTACGCAAAATCTCAGGATTCAGCTAACCGAATTCGGCCATACATCATCAGCCCCAGCAAATAGATCGAAAACCCAGCTAGCAGGACGATTCTGAACCCAAAATAGACTGACAGTAAAACTGACAGGAACCCCCCAAAGACTGTAAAAAAGCCATTCATTCCCCAGGCCCACGGTATTCCCAAAGGTCCGACTTTACCCAGTCGGGCGATCCCAATTGGCAGCGGCATGCCCATTCCAAATCCGAGTGGCAACAAAATTACGACCGCAACTGCAATTCGTATCGGTGTGGAATAGGAAAGGAAAAAATAAAATATCCATTCCGCGGTGAGGGTAAAGATTCCGCCGTAGAACACAATTCCCAAGAAAACCAGACGCCAACGATTACCCGTATCAATCTTGAGTTTTTTTGTCATTAAACTCCCTATTCCGGCAGAAACCAGCAACGCAAACAGTACTGTAGCGAAGGTGTGGATCGGATAACCGATCAATTTCTTAAACAGTTGTATTAACACCAGCTCTACCAATATGAACCCAGCGCCTAAGCAAGAAAAATAGACTAAGTAAGCCCCCATGCCCGGCCACCGCGCGCAGCCCCGTTTAGAATAAAAAAGAGGCAAGAATATGAAGGCGCCTGAAAAAGCTATCGAAACAATGCCGACAATAAACAGGCTTAACCACTCGGCGGAGACTATCTTGCCGAGTTGGGCATTTAACAACCAGGCCGTGCCCCCATCGAGAAAGGGCGACGTCGCAGGATTAACCCGTTCGAAGGTTCTTCGGATCATCGAAAAATAAGGGTTGTTATCTGTGGCTGGAGAGAAGTTATATTGCGATTGGGGGACACGGCTTTTGGGGAAATCTTGATCAAGATATCGTGCCGGAATGAGGTTTGAATCTGGGTTGCTGGGGTCAAAAACAAGCACAAAGCTGCGCGGCGCTCCACGAAAATCTATCTGTGGCCCACCCTGCTTGTGGGACCAGACGATAAAACCGTTCTCATCATTGGCCTGCTCTGCCACAAGGCTAAGCGTAAGCGGTGATCCACCTTGATTAATCAGTGGTGGATCAAAAAACAACTCTACCGGAGCGTTATCACGCATCTCCTTCCCCGGAAGACGCCGCTGCGCCAAGATCTCCCCGCTCGCACTTGAAAGTGCCAAATTAATATCGTAGGTCAGGCTTTTCTGGCGATGGGTTCCCAGCCAGAAACGCAGATGCGCCAACTGTCGGCGCGGGGCGGTAAATGACTCATGATAGGGATTGTCACCAGTCACAAGATGGGAAAGCGCCAGCTCCTGGGGAACCTCCCTGGTGTATCTATGATTCTCCCGGTTGAGATAACTCATGACCTTTTGAACTTCGCCCTGGGTCCAAGGTTGCATCTTGATCAGCATGATCGGTAAGTTATCTGGCTCCCATCGCTCAGCGACCAAGACATGCCTTGAGAAATCAGATCTACCCAGCCTCCTCCATGCTTTTGCAGCTGTCGTCAGCATTCTTGGGTAGATATGATGGTTAATCTGCATGACACCATCGTCATTAAGGTGGGTGAAATACTCGACGTATGCTTCGACCGTCTGCAGGTAAGCGGCCGGGGCTGCCGCAGAACCATCTGCCATACTCGAGCTGGTGTGATTACTGAACATCTGAATGATGTCGTACCGCTTGTTGATCGAACGCAAGTACGTGCGGCCTTCGCTAGCGTAGTAATTCACCTTCGGGTGAGTAAACACGCCGCCACTGTACTGTGAATAACGCGTACGTGCGGCATCAACCATTTCACTAACTAACTCGACCCCATCAACCTGCTTTGCATCAAATGCCAAAGCGGCCCGAATCTCTCCCCCGACTGCTGCGCCAATGATAAGAACTTCGGGGTTACTCTTTTCCTTAAAATGGTGAACGACAGAGTTGAGCCCGAAATAATACGAATCCGGATTTTTTTCTATTGCGTCATAAAATATGTCGAAATTACCATCGAACTTGGTGAGCCAGGACCCTTGCTGACCTCCATCTAAAGCGAAATTAAGGGCGTCTGGGCGAGATCGAAAGACCTCAACCTTTGATACGGGGTCCCATATCACGTAGTCCCTAAGGCCGGATTTGGTCCATTGATCCACATCACGTTTATTTGCATGGCCTCGGTATTCCAGGTACCCATCCTGTGTCGCTGGGTAGACAACACAGACGATCGCAATCAGGCCTAGCACTAAACGTATACTGGTTCTGGCGAAAAATACAGAACCCCCAAGAAAAGCCATGCCGGCAACAATAAATTGAATTCCTCCGGGCCCATAACCTGTAATTAAGGGCACGATCAGAAGGCATCCGATCGCCGCCCCTAATAAATCGAAAAAATATAGTGAATGCACCTGTGCGGAGTAATTGGATAACATCAAAGAGATGATCAGCCCCGAAAGAAAGAATGGGACCACCAGGGTCAGGTACATTCCCAGCCACCCAAATATCTGGATAGGGATCGACTCTGTTACCTGCAGATTAAAAGGCAGTTCATTAATAACTGGCCGGAGCCCCAACACACAGATTGCAAAGGCAATATATAAAACCGAAATGGTATTACGCACCCCCGCCTCTGTTTTCACTGGGACTATATATAGATAGATTCCCCCCAACCCCAATGCGAATACGGCCGCGGTAATAACCGCATAGCCCATATTCGGTGTCAAGATAACATCAAAAACGCGCACTAAACTCAGCTCTAGTGCCAGCGTCGAGCAAGCAATTAGGAAAATCCCAATGCGCAGACTGTTAATCGAGAGCTTCATCTTTATACACGGTGGTCGGCTAAATCTACCTCAGCCGTTCTATCTTCAAGCTACAGTCTCAGAGTTAGCACAGAGATTAAATTTCTCGAGCAAACTACTGACCCATCAAGAAATCTCGTGTCAATTGGTTAATCAGTAAACCGAACGGTCTATCTTAATTCTCAGATGCCCGCCCGTGTGACTCCTACCTGGGTTGAGGCCGCTCCTTGGGTAGTGTCGGCACATAGCTCTTTTGGGCTACTGGCCTGTTAATCGGCATCAAACTGAATGGTGGATCACGATGGCAAGTCTAGCAACTTAATTAACGGATCGCTATTTATCGCCCGGGGGGGTCAGATGCATTTTGAACCCGGCGGGTGCGATTTGAATGGGATGTTGCGGGTTCTCTAGCCAACGATTCGCCTGCTCTTCCCATTTTGGCCACGCTTGCTCGTAAACATTCAAATATCCATAACCATCAACTCCATTGTGGATGATGAGCGCCATCAGGCCGTAGATAGCTATCTGTTTTTTCAGCATCAAAGTCGGGTTTGCCGCGCAAAGAATGGGCGAAGCCATAACGAGAGTGACCATCACCGCCGGGATATAAAAATAGCGCATCCCATTCGTAATATGGAGAAATGCCGTGTTCCCTGGGCCTCCAACACCAAAAACTGTCGAGAAAACCGCTAGAAGCAAAAAGCATCCGGCCAGCAGCGCCACTCCGAGGTCGCACGTTCCCCGAACATAGAACCCTAGTATTCCGAGGGTAATGAGTCCGTAGATCAGCGAATATTGCAGATACAGATCAGGGAAGGAAAGTCCAGAAGTGAACGCATTGGCGCAATATATAGTCGCCGGAAGAGAAACCGCGGTCAGCAATGTTCTCAGCCATACGACAAGCACCGTTGTTTCTGCAGAGGGCGGGGTAATCCGCATGTCAATTCCCTCGCCGGTCATGTAATCGCTATAAAAGACCACGCTGAATTGAATTACCGAACATACACAGAGCAACAGAAACTGAACTAGATGTTCTTTATCGCGCTTAATCCATGCTCGAACTCCAAAAAACGGCGTAAACAAACAGGATAAAACACCAGATAAGCCAGCGAACATCAGGCAAGCTCTATAAGGCCACAAATTCGCAGGCGTTACCTGGGACATCAAAATGAGCGCGCTTACGAGCGTGAGTGTGTAGGAAATCCCATTAAGATTCAGCCACGTCTCCTGGCTAAACGGAACCAGTAAATACAACGCGATAATGAGAATCTTCTTTGGCACAGCCTCCCAATAACTAGACCTTCCAAATGAAACAATTGCAATTGGGATCGCGGTAAAGAAGGCGGCTACCAGGGTAAACACAAGCGGGGCCTCAGCCAGGGCCACATACTGCACAGCGATATACGCCGTCAGATTATGAATAAGCCGGTAGTACTCAAATCCCCAAAACAGTTCCATCGGGCCCCGGTTATTGAAGAAATGCACAAAAAAGAACATTCCATCCTCCGCCCAAAACCGCGGAGAATGAAATAATGCGGGTTCACGAAAATAAATTGATGCGACCGAAACCAGAAAGATTCCCCAACAGAGCAGCCGGTGAATGAACTTAGGACTAATCTGAGTTGGCTCTTTCCTGGCTCTATCAAAGCAAATCAGGTTCGACAAATACCCTAAGAGTATCCCCAATGTAACAAATGGATGATTAGGGTAGGCGGCCATCGAAGTCAGCACAATTATGCTCGTGCCTACACAAAATCTCTGCGCAATCGGTCCTGAAAGACTAAAGGCAGGATTCAGCAGGCCCTTTCTTAATAGGATAGAAAAAAACCATGCTAGCCCTCCTCCAACCACTAGCGCTAAAGGGATACGCAGGCCTAACTCACCGAATTGAAAAAGCAGCCCGTGACTACTTAGCCAGTAAAGCTGCGAACTAAGGGCAGCAGCGATACACAAAATACTTAATCCACTTATCTGGATTGTGTTTCGATAAAGCTCGTGAGCTATAGTGAGTTTAGACATAAAACATTAATGGCTCAGTTCCCGTTAGATCGGCCATACATCTTAAAGCTCATGATTCTCCTTTTATGAAGCCAATGCATACAGGAAACAGTGATAACACCCACGCCATATCTCAAGCTACGCCGAAGACTGATTGATGAAGCGTCTGGGAAATATTTAGTGGGGCATGTGACTTCAGCAACTTCAAACCCGGCCATGAAGATTTGAGATATAACCTGATTGTCAAAAATAAAGTTGTTGCTATTGTTCTCAAATTCAATGCTTCGAAGGACAACAGAGGAGTAGGCTCTAAAGCCGGTATGGTACTCAGATAATTTTTCCCCAAGCAATAAGTTTTGAAAGAGCGTCAAAACCCTGTTTGCAACATATTTATAGCGAGGCATTCCACCTCTCAACGCGCCACCACCAAGAATGCGTGACCCCAACACCACTGGGTAAAGGCCTGATGAAATCATTGAGACTAGTGTGGGAATCAACTTCGGCGTGTACTGGTAATCTGGGTGCAACATCACGACGACATCCGCTCCGAGATCAAGGGCATACCTGTAGCAGGTCTTTTGATTTCCCCCATACCCAAGATTCGCCTCGTGGGCTACTATATGCTTGATGCCGAGTTCCCTTGCTAGAGGTATCGTCTTATCTGAACTCTGATCATCCACGAGGACCACATCGTGAACGATCTCCCAGGGGATTTCTCGGTATGTTTGCTCTAAGGTCTTCTCGGCATTAAATGCCGGCATGACAATAACGACCTTATTACCCTCAACTTCTACCATGGCGTATTATTGTCGCGCGCTTGTCCTAAAGCATCATCGGGATTTGATAAATGGGGCCCCCAGTCAGATCCGAACCATCGACCTGCTGATTACAGATCGGTTTGCTCGTTCCACGTCTAGCGATTGTAACAATACTTTAGCACTCGACCCGCGATCGACTATTCTCGAAATTCCGACGACCACCACTGCTTTCCTGGTCAGTGACAGCTCTTAGCCGTTGGTTGAGTAAGGGGTCAGATCCGCACTGCCTTGCCAGAAGCAGGCCGGGTTACTGGTTGGCAATCGTCAAGGGTCGTAACCTACTGGCGAGCAACAGCCCGAGAATGGCAAACCCACTGAGCAACATAACCGCAATCTCGTAATTGCCAGTCAGGTCGAAGATGCTTCCCGCAAGCAGTGGCCCGATGGTGCCACCCAGTGTTCCGGCAAAAAAAACGGTGCCAAATATCGCTCCATGGGAGCGGGTACCAAAGTAATCGGCTACGCTTGGGGAGACGATAGCGAAAAACCCCCCATGGGCGATACCGTAAATCACCGCAAACAAGAACAGCAATCGTGGCTCGGTGATCGCCTGGAGCAGGATGAAACTCACTAATAACAAGGCGAAACAGATCATCAACGAGCGTTTTGCACCTAGCAAGTCGTAAGCCGAACCCAGCGAGATCCGCCCGATGATACTGCAGCCACCTATAGTCGAAAGCACCGCAACCGCAACCGAGGGCGCAAGACCCTGGTCGATACCGTAAGGCACGATATGGATAACAATAGTAAAACTGCAAAACATATCAGAGAACTTGGCGAGACACAGAATCCAGAATTGTTGCTTGGCCATGACTGCCTTTAAGTTCAGCCCAACCGCAGTGTGTTCGGTTGCAGTCCCTCCGATCTTTTCTGCTCCCAGCGGTTGTAAGCCGAGTTTTGCCGGATCGCGGCGCATTATCTGGGCCATCGCTACGAGGCCTATCAGTACGCCGATTCCGATCAGCAGGCAGGCGTGCCGCCAGCCGTACGCCGTAACCAGAACCGCCGCAACCAGCGGGAAAACAACCTGGCCAACGCCGGCACCTGCCTTAACGATGCCTGACATCATCCCCCGGCGTTTGATAAACCAGCGGGCAACTGTGGACAAAGTCGCAAATTCAAGTGCCGCTATACCAAGACCACATAAAATACCGTAGAACAAATAGAGCTCAAGGACGGTGGTGACACGGTGCAACAGGATATAACCGATTGCATATATGATCCCCGAGATAGTGAGTACTATTCGTGGGCCAAAACGATCGGTCGCCGCCCCCATAACAATGCCGAAGAGACCCAACACAAAGAAATTCAGTGAGGCGGCCCCTGATATGCTTGCTCGTGACCAACCGAATTCGGATTCGAATTCTGGGAACAACACACCGTAGGTAAATACAGAGCCGAGGTACATCATCTGGATGACGATGCTCGCAGCAACGATCCGGTATCCGTAGAAAATTCCTCGACCCACCTATGTATCTTCCGTTTTCTGTTCAGTCTGTGAGCGCTTTGATCTGGGCAGATCTTCGACTGCTTCCACCCATACCACCCGTATCCACGTTACCACTAGTGAGTATTTCCTCCCAAAAAGCGATATGGGGTCAAACCTTTCAGGCTTAACTGATGTTACGAAACGACATTCGTAGCCCCGGTTTCTGAACGGATTATTTTCCCATCTTTGATAATGTATACCGCAAGCACTGCCTGTCTTGACCCGTCATCGAACGAAACGAAAAAATGGGCCACCCCGATCTCGTTATTTTCATAGATGATCCGGAAACTCTCAGTCTTAGGGCCCCCTTCGCTCAAAAGCCATTTACTCAGTTCGTCTCTGGGTATGTGCTCGCCTGTCGAGTGCTTCACCCAATAGTAATCCTCACTTACGACTTCATTGTATTTCTCAAGATCTTTCTCTTCCTGCGCATCGTAAAGTTTCTGTATAAGCGACATTTGTATTCCTGTAATGACCGGTGTTATTTCCCAGATCATACCGTTACATTTCCAGAGAATCTATTGCGTGTGTGTCAGAGGGGGTAGGATTTGTGAGGTAGTTGAGGTAGCTGGTATTCTACTCAGCGGTATGGAGACTGGGTCATGAGGTTAAGAGGTGTTGTACTATTGTGTGTCTATCATTACTGGGGTATGTACGTCACCGGATGCAACTGTGCACCCGCTAGCAGATGTAATTACCGTTTCAATAGAGCAATCCTCAGCCTGTGGGATTCCAGAGTTCTGGAGCTGCAAAGTTTCGGCTTTCCCAAAGAATCGGCTAGCCGGTCAATAACCACAGCCCGCTTATGATGAACATGCATCTAAGCCCAATACTACATTCCCGCCCGCCGGCAGAGCGCTGGGTTCATTGTAGTCGGTTATCTCTACTGTCCGCATGGCTTGTGCTGGTTACCGGGTTCGGTATCTTTGCGCCACCAGAGCTTGCCGCCCGCGACCATGATAGGGAAGAACACACCGCACCCAGTCCAACGCAGAAAAGCGGCAAGAAACTCCCATCGGCCGGAGCAGCATTGGACCAGGCATTTTCTGAGGTCATTAAAAAAACTTCCGAAGAGATCTGGGGTGGCGGCTCCTTCAATAGGAGATTCAGTGCATGCATAAGTGCCAACTCAGCGGCTGTGACCAGAACGATGAAAAAAGCGATTGTCAAAAACGGTGTAGTCAACTCTGCTGCATTCAGGCAAGCCCAGCTCCAGCAGTGGGACTGGGAAAGTTATGAAAATATTGAGGCTTTATGTGAGCAAGAAGCCGATTCAGTCACCGTCGACTCGGAAGATGCGAAGACACCTCCCGAAAGCATGTCGCTCGAGGAAGCCAAACAGGTGACAGCCGAACTGGCGAGGACTGAGCACGTTCCGCCACCACGGACAATCCGGGATATCACCAGCATTCTGGACGGCAAGCGGGAAGAAAGCCTGGGTGAGATAGAAAAACTGCGTGCCGGTGCTAACGCAACGCCGCCTGACACCACCGACGCGGGAGAGTTGGTGGATTTCTTTCGCGCACGGGCCGATGCGGCACAGCTGGTTGGCCGCTCCGGGCAGCAGATTGAAGACTACCGATCGGCTATTGAATATGGCCGTAAGAGTTATGCATCCGGACAAATGCGATCGAAAGCACATTCCCAGATACTGACAGTAGCAGCCAGTACCGAAATGCAGATAGGTTCGATGCTAAG
>CAJWJL010000086.1:0-8786 GCA_913042135.1 uncultured Chloroflexota bacterium
TGCGTGCTCAGTTGTAAGTTCTGTGATTTTGCAAAAAAACCAGGTGATAGTGACGCTTATGAGATGTCTATTGAGGAAATCTTGGACCATGTGGACGATGATATACGCGAGATTCACATCGTCGGAGGGCATCACCCGACTTGGCCGTTTGAGTATTACGTTGAGATGGTCAAAGCTATCCACGAGAAGGCGCCGCATGTTCAGATCAAGGGATTCACTGCATCTGAGATTGATTACTTCCAACGGCGCTGGAAAGTCACGCCTGAGGAGTCTTTGGCAATCTTGAAGGAAGCCGGCCTCCAGTCGATGCCGGGTGGTGGCGCTGAGGTGTTTTCGTCGCGTGTTCACAAGATTTTACTTCCTGGTAAGGCAAATGCAGATCGTTGGGCTGAAATACATAAAACAGCGCATCGTATGGATATACCGACAAACTGTACGTTGCTTTACGGACATATCGAATCATTCGAAGAGCGCGTTGAGCATTTAGTTCGCTTGCGTAACATTCAAGACGAAACCGGTGGATTTCTGGCGTTCATCCCTTTGGAGTATCAAGTTGGAATGACCAAACTCCGTCCACGGCACACACCTGCGATGGACGATTTAAAAATGATTGCTGCAGCTCGCCTGATTCTTGACAACATTAAGTACATAAAAAGTTATTGGGTGATGTTAGGGGAAGCCACTGCAAGTGTCGGTTTGAATTTTGGTGCGAACGACTTGGATGGAACGATTGGAAAAGAACGTATCGCCCATGCGGCACTTGCCGAATCTCCCGCAGGGCAAGCTAGAGAGCGAATGGCGTCATTTATCCGAGACGCCAGACGCATTCCCGTGGAACGTGATGCCTTGTACAACGAGATCAAGGTATATGAACAATAATCAACCATTGCTTTCAATTGGGCACATGACATATCTGAACTCAGAGGTTTTCTATTGGAGACTTTCTAAAACGTCTTTTAACTTGGTTCCTATGCCTCCGCGTGCGATGGCTGCGGCCTTGGAACGTGGGGACCTGGCGGCCGGTCCTCTTCCAATAGCTGAGATCTTGCGTATGAACGGGCAAGTTCGCTCTTTAGGCGATTTGGGCGTTTCTTCTCACGGCGCTGCAAAAAGTGTTTTTTTGTTTTCCCGAGTGCCGGTCACAAAACTGTCTGGTGCGAGTATTGCTGTGACATCTCACACAGCAACTTCGATTCAATTGTTGCGAGTCCTATTTAATGATTTTTGGAAAGTATCCGACCATAAATTTGTTGGAGTGGACTGTTCTCATGAAGCCGCATTGTGGATCGGTGACCCTGCACTGGAGCTTCGATCTTCCTCAGATTACGATTTTATATACGATCTCGGGACAGCTTGGACTACTTTGACCGACAAGCCATTTGTGTTTGCAGAGTGGGTTGTTCGTAACGATGTTCCCGTCCAACAGGCATATGAGCTTGAGACGCAGTTGCTGAAGGCTACAAAGGAGGGCTTACGCAATATTGATGAAATAAGTAGATTCCGCGCAAACCATTTCTTGACCGAATCAGATGTAAGTGATTATGTGAGGAATTTTTCATATTTCCTTGGCGAGAATGAACGGTCGGGCCAAATGGACTTTCAGCGAAGACTTGATCAATTACCGGCCTGGCGCCCCGATTCACAGGTCGTCGGATCGCTAGGTTAAGAAAAGGTTATTTAGGCATCTTCATAGATGTTTGAAATTTGGGAACAATGCTCCAAGAGATAACAGAAAAGATTTTTTCAGGGATACGGATTACGAGTGAAGAAGGCTTATGGCTTTTGCGAGAAGCTGAATTGTTGGATTTGGCCCCGCTCGCGGATTATTGGCGTCAAAAGCATAATCCTAATAAGGATGTGTCATATGTGGTCGACACGAACCTTAACTACACCAATCTATGTGACGCTTATTGCTCTTTTTGTGCGTTTTACCGAACAGATCCCAATGATCCGTCTGCCTACACTTATACCGTTGAACAGATTATGGACAAAATCGAACGCGCTCGTAAAAACGGCGTTAGGACTGTGTTGATGCAAGGGGGGTTAAACTCAGATCTTCAACTGGACTATTACCTGAAAATGGTTTCTGAGACGAAGAAACGGTTCCCGGACGTGACACCACACTACTGGTCGGCTCCTGAGATCGTCCGTATGACCGAAGTCTCTGAAATGTCATATGAACAGGTTTTCGAGGCTTTGTGGGAAGCCGGGCAGCGATCGATGCCGGGGGGAGGGTCGGAAATTCTCTCTGATGAAGTGAAGGCTACAGTGTCAAGGTTTAAACCTAAGGACACCGTAGATCAATGGACAGAAGTACACGCTGCAGCTCACAAGGTTGGATTCAAGACCACTGCGACTATGATGTACGGACACGTGGAAAAAGACCAGCATGTAATTGAGTCGCTTGAGCATATTCGCGACGTTCAGGATCGAGCGTTAAAAAATGAAAATGATGGTGGTTTTACAGCGTTTATTCCCTGGTCTTATAAAAAAGACAATACGGCTTTAGCAAAACTGATTGATGAGGAAGCTGGACCTAATCAGTACCTGAGAATCATTGCGATTTCACGAATCATGCTTGATAACGTTCCACACATCCAAGCTTCCTGGTTCTCAGAGGGTAAGAAAACAGGTCAAATCGCTCTTCGGTTCGGAGCCGATGATTTTGGCGGAACTCTTTTTGATGAAAACGTGATGCTTGCAGCCGGGTTTTATAACCGTACCACCGAGGATGAAGTGCGTGAGATGATTGCTGAGGCTGGATTCTCACCAGTCCAGCGACTTACCAACTATGAAATAGTTGAAGGTCAGAAGACTGAATGGGCATTGTCCAATTAATATCTGAGTGATCGAATTTTACCTATGACCATTAACGACAATAAGATCATATTCGGACACAGCCCGGATGCTGATGACGCATTCATGTTTTTTGCTATGGAACGCAAATATGTTCAAATTCCAGGTTTTAAGTTTGGGCACCATATGGAAGATATTGAATCGCTCAACATACTGGCAAAATCCGGCAGGCTACCGGTCACAGCCATTTCTGCAGCACGGTACCCTGATGTAGCCGAACACTATCGAATAATGTCTTGTGGGGCATCAATCGGGCGTAACTATGGCCCGATGGTGGTTTCAAATGAGATCCTCTCTGAGTCTGATCTTGATGGAAAAAAAATAGCTGTTCCAGGTCGGTTTACCACTTCATGGCTTTTGTTCCGGATCTTCGGACCTAATAATTGCCAACCGATGTTTATGGAATTCGACGATGTGGGCCCTGCAGTGAAAGATGGACGTGCTGATGCTGGGATATTACTGCACGAAGGTCAGATACTTTACGAAAAGCAAGGCTTTCACGGGGTGCTGAGTCTTGGAGAAAAATGGCATCAAGCAACAGGTCTGCCAATCCCTCTCGGGCTCGATCTTGTCAGCCGTCATATTAATGATGAACTGGCTCAGCTATTAGCAAACGCCTCCTTGGCGAGTATTAATTATGCACGTGATCACGAAGAAGAAGCCCTTGAGTATGCGTTAAGTTTTGGGCGTGGGATTGACCCTGAGGATGGGAAGAAGTTTGTACGTATGTATGTGAACGAAGACACCGTAGATATGGGACAGGAGGGGAGAGATGCCCTTGAAAAATTATTTGCAATGGCTGTTGAAAGGGGAGTAATTACGGAATTACCTGAACTTGATATTGTTCAGGCTGAGTGAATGTTAAGTCAAAGCTGTAACTTCGCACAGAATCGACTAAGTCAACCGAAAATTATTGGATTTTTGAATAGGCCATATTAAGAATTTGAATCAGTACTTTGGTAAGCGTGAGCCTTTCGCCGCAAGCATTAGTGGAGCCCCTGCCACAGCCGTCATTGTGATTTTAAATATCGGATTATTTATTGGTGTGCTTGTCACCGGAGGGGCCGATACTCAGAATCTGCTGAAGTGGGGTGCAAAATATGGGCCGAGCATTGCTGAAGGGCAATATTGGAGACTGCTCGTCCCCGTGTTCCTTCACGTGGGATTTTTCCACTTGTTGACGAATCTATTTGGATTGGTCATATTCGGGTCAATGGTTGAGCGCACGTTTGGTACAACAAATTTTATTGTTATCTATTTAGCAGCGGGAATCATGGGTAATGTGGTCAGTTTTTTAGCCGGTCCTAACCCGGGCGTCGGTGCAAGTGGAGGTGTGTTCGGTATCGTTGCCGCTTTTGGTGTTTACCTGCTGCTCAACCGTAAGTTACTTGGGCAAGTGGGGAGTCAACAACTTACATCGATTGGTCTTATAGTTTCGATCAACATAGTCTTTGGACTCGTGTCGACTGGCATTGATAATGCCGCACATTTCGGGGGGCTAATGGCTGGTGGTTTTGTGGCCTGGTTGACCACCCCACGAGAGCGACTTTTCGTTTTGCAAGATCCAGTTGACCTTGGTCAATCGCGAGTGACCCTCAAAACGGATGTGCAGTCCACGTCAAAATTGACGTTAGCCATTCTGGTTATTGTGATTGTTGCGGGTGTGTTGACGGGGATCGAGTCTCAAACTTACATCGAAGATATTTTTGGCAATAAAATACCGCGTTAGTCTAAACCCGTACCTAGATGTATACTGCTGAGCATTATTTTAATTGATATTGAGTATCAATAAGAGATAATAGGTATATGGCTGAGCTTCTCGCATGATTGGTTTGTAGCATGTGATCAGTTCAAACAGTAGATTTCACTATTGATTGATTTCAACGATTGGCACTAAAAAGTTGAATATGACGTTGTCGATATGGCCAGAATATTAATCCTAGATACCTTGTGTTTAACTTCAATAATCCCGGACGTTTGGATTTATGACCACGCCATGCTGGAGGTTATTCGATGAACGATGACTCCCAGTCAAATCCAATCCAAGTTGATGTTGAGTCTTTTCCTAGACCAGAAAAAATTCCCATCAGGTTTGACGAGACATGGTTTGCATATAACTCCTCACCAGTGGTTCGAGACATAAATTTTTCGATAATGCCAGGTGAATTCGCTGCCATTTTGGGACCGAATGGTTCAGGTAAAACCACACTGATGAAACTAGCACTTGGCCTACTCAAGCCAAGTTCTGGCAGAGTTCTCTTGTTCGGTGAGCCTTCAGATAATTTCACAGATTGGCATCGCATTGGATACGTACCACAGAGAATTCAAACGACAGAATATCGCTTTCCGGCATCTGTTAGAGAGATCGTTCAATTCGGAGCTTACTCTGGATTCAGTTTTTTTTCGAGCTTTAAGCACAATGAGAATAGTCGTGTTGACGATGCTATGGAGTTAGCTGGAATACGGAACCTTGCAGACAGTCGTGTTTCTGATATTTCGGTAGGGCAACAACAACGTATGTTAATCGCCAGAGCCCTCGTGCGCCGTCCTGACCTGCTTGTGATGGACGAGCCTGTAGCTGGTGTCGATGCTGCAGGAGAAGACCAATTCCACTCTATGGTCCGGAGGTTAAATCGAGATCTCGGAATCACGATTGTTATGGTTTCTCACGATATAGGAGCTGTTATGCGGGAAGCGACGACTTGTGCCTGCATCAACCAAGATATCGTTTTCCACGGTCCTGTTCACCAACTTGATGCAAATGCCCTCTCTGCGTTATATGGATTTCCGGTAGATGTTCTCATGCATGATCCCGACCATACGCATAGGTAATTCAATGCCAGAGATTTTTCAATATGAATTTATGAACAGGGCGATTGTTGCTTCCGTTTTGGTTGGAGTAACTGCTCCTGCGATTGGAATGTTTCTGGTGTTGCGTAGACTTTCTTTGATTGCTGACACCCTTTCGCATGTAGCTTTTGCTGGAGTTGCCGTTGCTCTTATAACGAAGTCTTTTACGCCGATTGTTGCGTTTGTTGCGACCGCTACTGCTGCCGTTTCGATAGAAGAACTGAGGGTGCGCCGATTATTGCCTGGTGATGCGGCCCTAGCTGTGTTCCTCTACGGAGCGCTTGCGCTTGCGGTGGTATTGATCAGCGCGTCTCATGGATTTAATACCACCATATTTTCGTACTTGTTCGGAAGTTTGCTGTCCGTTTCCACTACCGACTTATGGTGGATGGGCATGTTGGCGCTGGTGATAGTGCTTTTCTTGTTCATGTTCAGATTTGAGCTGACACAAATTACGTTTGACCCGGATCTAGCGAAAACAAATGGCGTTCGTGTTCATATGCTTAATCTTAGTCTGGCCATACTTACTGCGGGCACGATCACGGTTTCAATGCGTGTGGTAGGCGTTTTGCTAGTTGGCGCTTTGATTGTTATCCCAGTGCTGGTGAGTATACGAGTAGTGAAAGGATTGACCTTAACGTTAATAGTGTCTTCCGCAATTGGAGTATTCGTAGCCGTTTTTGGAATGGCCATCTCTTTCTACGCGGATCTGGCCCCAGGTGGGAGTGTTGTATTAATAGCGATTTCTCTGCTCATCATTGTTGAAATCGGTGCATTGATTAAGAGAAGTTTTTTTGGGTCATCTCAATTGATACAAAGTAGTGATCATACCCATGCACATGAATTTCATGCTCATGGGGCGAATGAGAACGCGACTGATGATCGGCACTCTCACCGTTAGCTATCTTGCGATTCGGCTTGTTTATTGGGAACGGGATTTTTGACGAACAGGAAACAGCCGATTGAGATTGTAAGTAGGCATATGGTTACAGCGAACATTATGTTGTATTCACCGGTTGAATCGAAAATCAACCCGGCTAGTATAGGTCCGATTAAAACAGGGATTGTTATACCTAGATTGGCCAGACCTGTGATGCTGCCGAACTGTTTCAGTCCAAACATATCGAAGATAACTAGTGGAGTTAGAGTACCCACGCCGCCCATTCCGAGCCCGAATACCACGATTGCGATCCAGGTAATGAAAGTACCGCTCGAAGCTAGCAGAATAGATAATCCGATTCCCTGAAGAATCATGATTACTATGAACGAGATTCGTGCTGTGATAGATTCACTCAAGCGACCGAAGATCAATTTGCTTGATGCCGCAAAGAAAGCAAGCATGATCATCATGCCTGCAGCGATCGCTCTACTGAACCCCACTTGTTCTAAGTGAGGTACCAACTGGCTTACCACACCGGTTCGCACGAATTGCTGCAGAGTCATTCCGATCACTAGGAGCCAAAAAGCTGAAGTTCGTACGGCATCTGACACGGTCAATCCGGCACTTGAGTTCTCTTCTAGGCTCTTTACATCTATCTGAGGAGCCCAACGTTTACCGCGTTCTTTTTTAACTTCATCTGCGTTATCACGAATCGTAAGAAGTATGATCAATGCCAGTCCAAGTAGCGCAATCCCTATCACCCCCCACGTCCAACGCCAACCAATTAGGCCTATCAATCCAGCAACAATGGGGACTGTAAGACCGCTGCCGATATTGTTTCCGGAGGTGACGAGACCCATCATTCTTCCACGTGTTTGCGGGAACCAAGTGAGTACCAGCCGACCAGCGGGCATCATAGTTGCCCCTGGTGTTCCTGCAAACATGATGATGCTGAAGAGATAGAACTGCCAGAGTTCGGTCATCATTAGGCGAAGTAAAAACGCAATGGCTACAAGCAGGACCGATCCTGTCATGGTCCACCGTGCACCGATTCTGTCCATCATGTTGCCTATGATCGGTGACAATAAACTTGCCACAACCCCCAAGCTCAACGACACGTTCACCTGTGTTCTCGACCACCCAAATTCATCTTCAAGCGGTTGTACGAAAAACCCGAAAGCGAACTGAACTGTACCAAGGGTCGCACCTATTGAAAGTGCCGAAACTCCAACGATAAACCAACCGCGATATATACCTCGGGTTTTTATTGCATTCGAACGTCCATCAGTCTTATCAGAAATCGGTCAACTCCGAGGTGGCTACGTATGAATACAGTTAGCGTGCAATGTATTTATTGACAATGGTTCGAGTCAATCGGAAGATGAGCGGGATGCTATGCCTCCCCCAGTAAGTTCGGCTCTAGTGAGCGTTAAATCAAAAGATCGATCCAAAGAAACATTCGATCCTGGGCGCTGATTTTGTAGTTTGTTATCAACCGTTAAAAGGTACTTTAGATGTAATCACAGCTTCTCCACATGGATCATGTCCTTCAGGGTGAGCTTCCTTAAGAACCGCGTTAAATTCATCCGTTGTTACATGACATAGAAGATATAGTCCTGATTCTTCAAGAAATTTCATAACTGGGTGATGGATATCTTTGCCATCAGGATTTTTAGCCAAGGTGAAAATATCTTCTCTGCTGTAATAGTTATCTTTTGGGGTGCTTCCAGAGGTGAATGATGTTTCCTTGATTCCTCTCACACGTAATTCTGTTGTGAGTTCCTCCCAATTTTGTATGGATAAATCTGAAATGTCGTACATAAGTGCATTTCTGATTGGAAACATTATTGCCATCACTTTATGGAAGGCTTTCTCGTCATCACTCAAATTTTCGTGACTTGACGCTTTGAGACTGTCTCCCGCAGCGGCGGGTTTACCTGTGGGCGCTAGAGTTTTACCCGACGCATCGGTTGCTATCGCATTGTCGATATTGAAAAGGACATTGCCTTCGCTATTAATGATTTTGTCCGTTCCGGGTTTTAGTCCTTTTTGATGTGGCAACCCGGTAAATATGCAAAAGCCGTCAGGGTTGATATTGCAAGCATATTGATCGGCACCTGGTGGTCCTCCTGCACCTGGTGGTCCTCCTGCACCTGGTGGTCCGCCCGTAGGAGCTTTCTCACTTACTTCACCATTCAAG
>CAJWJL010000087.1:0-8602 GCA_913042135.1 uncultured Chloroflexota bacterium
CAAAGAGGCGGTGGCAGAACTCCTGATGGAGAACCGGTTGCTCAAAAAAAGCGTGTCAACGTGGGTTAAGGCTCACAAGAAAGAGGAGCCTCGGCTGGTACCTCTCCCTCCTCAGCTGTTTCAATCGAAGCTGCAGCCTCTATCGCCTCCACATTTGCAGCTGCGGATTCAACTAAAACTTTGAATTGGGCTTGCATAGCGTAGGGACTGTGGGCTTCAAGCCCCACTACGGCAAATCGTAGAGATAGCTCATCCAATGAATTTGTCCCCAATCCGAAGGAGATTACTCTTTCTATATAGTCCTCAAAAGAGCCATCTTCAGCGGTGACATAAGTAAGATCCTTGCGATCCCCTAAAGAATCCAAGGGCTGAAACCAGAAGGACTCCCCAAACCCTGAACGCCAATTCACCAATGCCAGAGTTGATTTGGGGTCGACGCCTTCAGCCAGAGAATAGCCACCATCGATACGCGAGAGGCTGGTCTTTTCGAGATTTTCGGTGATTTTAGACATGACGAGCGCCATAGCCTTGCTCTCGTACCGGCTTGTAATATCAGGTGTCTCAATGTAAGCATCATAGGAGCGATTCAGTTCGGCAACAGCCGAAAAGACTGCAGCTGGATCGAGACTCTCAGATCCACAGCTCGAAAGGTCGGTTTTTATTTCTGCTAATTTGCTGCGTCCAGTCTCAAGTGCTGCAAGGCTATCCCTTGCGCTTCGGCAACTGCTTTCGCTACTCGTGAGCTGACTGATTTGAGAGGCCACGGCGCTGTTATTGAAATCATCGGATGCTTGTTTCTTTTGTTGATTAAGGCTCGCGATAAGGGATTCTTGCTCCCTGATTTGCTCATCTTCCGGATACGACTGATTACCCATCTTCTGTCTAAGCCGAGCAATTTCAGCATCTTGGGGTAGCCCTCTGGCCGCAGCCTCTGCGTGAAAGTCGACTTTTCTCGGGTTGTAGGTGATACTGGATCCCGTTCGTGTACCTTCCTCATCTGGAATGACGAACAAATCTGGGGGGAACTCTTTGATTCGAATTTCATCGGGCAGGATGTACCCCTTGCTATTCGCCGTCCAACCTTTTTCCGCAGCCAGCAGTCTGCCTGAAGGCGATGAGACGGATAAGCCCGGGATGTCATAGATAGATTCGTTTCCTATGGTCACCCGCCCACCAGGAGGCACCAGGTAGCCCTTCGAGAACCCGAACTGATCTGTTAAGACCTCCTGACCGCCATAACGGGGAATTGAAATACGTGACTCGATTATCTTCGCGCCTTGATAGTAACCTGCCACCCTGGCGCCTGACCGCTCTACGATGGCATAGTCAGAACCGTTGATCAGGACAACTCCTACATATTTACCTGCGTCATGCCTAACCCGAACACCGATCGAAAATCTGATCTTGGCCACTTGCTCATCGAGCAACTGCTTTGCGCGTTGTGACAGTTCGTTCTGTCTCGCGCTCTGGAGCCTGGATAACCGTCTTCCAAGTTCCCCTGCTTTTTCAGATCGCGAAGCTTGTAGCGATTCAATTGCCGCTCCGGCTTCTGCAATTTCATTGTTTAGACGAGTGACCGTCTGAGCCAGCTTTTGTCTGGCCTGGCCTCGTTGCTCCTCTAAGTCCACGCGTTGCGTACACATATTGAAGCAAGCGTCCGGTGTAGCGGGGAGATTCCCTCCCTGTTGAAGCTCCTGTACTCGCGAATCGATTTCTCGCTGCAAAGTATCCAGGATAGTCTTCGCCTTGTTACATACTGGGATGAGTTCAGTGCCAAGATCCGCGGTCGCATAGACATACGCTTCTTTTAATGGACTGTAGAAAAATTCTGCTCTCGAACTTCCAGGAAGAAACGCGACCTCGGTTCCTGCAGCGGGCAAAGTCATTCCTGCGCCATTCATTTGAAAGACGTATCCATCCGGTTCTGAATCCGAGCAACCGGCTAATAGGGTGAGGGTGCTCAACAGCAAAATAGTGTTGAACGGCTCTATGGTGGTTCCGGTAATCCTAGGCAAACGCATTTGTGTCTCCCTTTGAGAATTCTTGAAATTTCATCCTAGGCGCTACCTATGCAGCTGTCCATAAATGACGGCTAAAACACGATAGGATATTTTTTTGATTGGCTTTCTCTCAAATACAAAGACCAATCTTGGCCCTTGCCCCTTATCGGTAGCATTACCGAATGAGTATTCTTCAGATGTTTTTGACCTTAAACAGTTAGGTAATCAAGGAAGAAACTCGGCTTTGTGTGTGACGTCAGCCCGTACTGCGGTCGGGACCCTATTTTCCCAGCGTGAGGTCCCCATCCACAAAGCCTGCCTTGAGTTTCCAAGCATTGTCTTTCCATACCAGTAGGAACACCACCTGTGTTGTTGAGATGGGATTATCCGCTGCGTTGAATCGCGAGAAGTTCACATCCACCATCGCAGTGCTGTCGTCCTCATACAGAAGCTGAAGACGATTAATGCGGGAGTAGGCCCAGCCGCTCCCGCGCAGACCGTCAAAGTCCACACTATCGCCATAGTGTGCGTAAGCTATTCGCTCACCGCTAATGCTGAACACGAACGGTGAATCAGAGGCCGCATTGAGAGCCTTTTTGTTGGCCTCGTTGAAGTATTCGAAATGCTTTGATACAGCCATTTCCGGCGCGGAGGACTGAGCCAGCGAATACAGGCTCAGGAACAACAATGCGACCATCAATGGAAAGCGCACGGGGGACTCCAAGGGTTGATGGACGGCGACTGGGGCCGCGGCTGGTTCCGACCGGGGCGCTTCCGGGGTATCATTCTTCCAGTCGATCGTAGGTGCTTTCTACCATCCACAAATTGCGGGTGTCACAGCTGGCGGTGGCCGTGAAATCGGCGAAAACTTCAGCACTATCACCAGCGCCATCACCGAAAAACCCCTGGAACGCCTTGCCCATCTCCGCTAGATCTGCCCAGCCTGTCATCAGAATGAACCGGCCCGGGTCTGCTATATCGCCGGAAAACGGCGTTAAGATCCATTGGGCATCTTTTATGCCCTGCGCTGTGCTCCACGCGCCCACCGCCTTGGAAACGCGACGAATATCCTCCATGGTTTTGCCCTCATTCAGGCTACATTGCCAGACTTCAACCGGGATTAACGGCGAGTGGTTATCGGCTATGACCAGATTGGACAGTAACAGCGTTAAAGCCAGTGCAAGGTATTTCATGGAGTATTCCTTCTCTACGTTATTGAGTACAGGTACCATTAACGCCCTATTCAGAGAAATCTGCAACTATGATTTGATGGCTACAGACCATTTTCTATAGCACTATTAGGAATTAGAAGGGAGATTACACCGCCAACATATGTGCGTCTGATTACTGTTGATAAAGATTAAATGAAACACCTCTGACTCAAATAGAGGAGAGTAAAATGAAACGTGCAGTGATTGGAGGAGTGGTTGTAGTAATGATTGTTATAATCGTTGATATTGCTTCCAAACAGAATAAAACGGGTGATGATCAACACCCAAACATACAGGATTTAAGCAAGACCCCCACTGAGTATAGGAGGAATCATGCAATTTACAATTATTAGATACTGGATAGGCTCGTTGCTGTCTCTCAGTCTCCTCTTCTGTATTTCCGGATGTGATACATCGGATAATACGTCAATAACTAACGCTCCGGCAGCAGTCACCACTCAGATTCATGAGGTTCAGTCTGAAATCCGAGGGGAAATCGTTCCGGTTTCTGTGATCCTTCCACCCAACTTTAGTGAGTCTGACAAGGACCTACCTCTACTGATTCATCTGCATGGTGGCGGGGGTGATCGGAACAGACTTCTTGGTTTGTCAGATCTCTATACTCAAATGTTTAATACCGAAGTCTTGCCACCCATGGTGGTCGTCTCATTTTCAGGAGGGCCGGGAAGTTTTTATTATGGGTCCTGGGAAAAATTTGTTACGGAGGAATTACCCCAGTGGGCAAATAAAACGCTAGGGACGTCCCTGGATCCAAACAAAACACTGATGACGGGAATTTCAATGGGCGGATACGGCACACTGAAAATCGGTTTCAAATATCCCAATCGATTTAAGGCAATTGCTCCGATGGAGCCGGCAATCATGCCCGTACTAACCTGGCCAGAGCAAAACAAACGAGCCTCCTGGTGGCTTCCAAAGGCTTCGGCCGAGGCCATATGGGGCTCCCCTCTGGACCCCGAGCAATTCTTAAACGACAACCCCGCTAACCTAGTCGTATCTAACGCTGACAAGATAAAAACCAGTGCCCTAGATATATATCTCGAAGTCGGCGGTAAAGATTTTATTCAACTTCATGACGGTGCCGAGTTTTTGCACCGTGTATTATGGGACTACGATATCCGCCACGAATACCATCTAGTGCGCTGGGCTGATCACGTCGGTATAAGTCTATATGAACGGATTATCGAAGCGCATGCATTTCTTGCCGCCTCTCTAAACGGAGGAAAGGCAGAACCGACCGATCTAGAATTAACCGCTGAAGAAAAGGCGTTCGCTGAGAATGCTATGAGCGGAGCAAGTGAAAGTGGTTATGACGATGAATCCGCAAGTAGTGGAATTAATCTCTTACGCGATCCCGAGCGAGCACCATCAGTTCACGCTACCCTTTGGAAACCTCTTAAGGATTTGGCAGCGGGCGATCCTGATATGAACCGCTCCTATGGTGTTCTACCAGATACAAAATAATTTGAACGCGATCTCAGCTAAGTAGCTTACCTGACCGAGCGACAACTCGCTCGAGAAATTGTGGAATCTTATGCAGCCACAAGTCCGAGTGCATCTTGCTTGTTCTATGTTTGCATTGCCTCAGCTAGAGGTGCGGAAGAAGGGGTACTGACAACATTCCCATCGCGTCACCCACTCGTTTGCCACCTATAATGCCGAGGAAGTACTTGCTCTGCAGCATCTCCGCTAGGTAGTCTACACCTGGGTAGTAGACAATGATTACATTGTCGAAGATGGCCTCACCTTCGACAGTGATACCGTGGCCAAAGTGCATGGGGCCATTGCCGGACTCTGCCATCAGATCGAACATTGCATCGCCGTAGTTATCCATTGACTCGCGCTCGCTAGCATCCCCTTCCTTGTGGAAATTCAGGATCACCACAGCATCGCGGCCATACTCTCGATTCGTAGAAAGCCGCTCCAGCAAAACATCCCTCTGATCACTTACTTCAGCAGGCACATCTTCTGAAAGCTCCGTAAACTCAAACGGATACCGGTTCGGCGTGAATGTTACATAATCCATAACACGTTTGGAGAGCAGTACGATCGGGATGGACAGGTTGAAAATAGCAGATCGCTGCATCCCATGTGCGTAGCTACTCGCAAATTGTGTGCGCGCCTTCTGGTAGACAGAATCCTCCGCAACCTTTGCATATGCATCCTGAGAAGGAAATTGAACAAGAATGAAGGCATCCCAATTTTCGTAGGGTACCTGGCGCGAAGAGCCTGATTGGAAGACTTTCCCTGCGTAGATAATCTGGCCGCCAACATCTTTGCTCACGTCGGCGAACGATCTAACTGCAGACAGAAGTTCCTGCTCAGTCGATAGCGCCAACAGCGTCACCACATGAAACACTGACGACGAGTGAAAGATCGACTGACGGTCAACGACAATGTCGTGCCGTACCTTGGCGTAACGATATTCCTGTGCCGCGATAGCGATAAGCGCAACGACGAGCAATGCAGCTATAACTTTGAATGCGATACGCATGCGGCCTAAATGTTCTTCTAAACACATTCTGGAGCCTAACACACACCCCAGAATCAATTTGCATAAAAACATCTCCCCCTATTTCGTATGAAAATTGCTTTCCAGTCAGTGAAAATCTTTTGTGAAACTGAGCATGGCCTTCATATGCATGCAGTTGATTTGTTCGAGGTGAGCAGCTAGTACATTTAGAAAATCAACACCTTCCGCGTCCGTCATATGACCTACACGATAAAATATATATATAAGTAAGGTTAGATAGCTACAGTGCTAGTGGTACCATATTGGCTGACGTCACACACTAATGAAGTATAAGAAATTGAAGTATAAGAAATGAAAATACTAAGAACGCCGGATGAACGATTTAAAAGCCTTAAGGACTACCCTTTTGAGCCTCATTACACGACAGTAATAACAGAAGATGGAAGCGATTTAAGAATTCATCACATAGACGAAGGTCCTAAAGCTGGGCCTATTCTTTTGGCTATGCATGGCCAACCCGTATGGAGTTACCTTTATTCAAAAATGATTCCATACCTTAATGATGGCGGTATTAGAGTCATAGCTCCCGACCTTCCGGGTTACGGTAAATCTGATAAACCTGCTTCAAGAGAAGACTACAGCTATCAAAATCAAGTTGACTGGATGGTTGATTGGCTGGTTGCCAATGATTTCCAGGAATTAACTTTTTTTGGCCAAGATTGGGGGGGGTTAATTGGATTAAGAATGGTTGCTAGAGAACCTGAAAGGTTTGCAAAAGTTTCAATGGGTAATACCGGATTGCCTTATAACCCGGATACCGCGAAAGAAGTAATAGAAGAGATAAAAGCGTTTAGAGAAAGTAGCTTGAAATTAACTCCCTTCTCTATGGCGAAACAAATTAGGGAAATGGATAGTGGAAAAACAAATCCAGCATTGAAATTCATGTATTGGCAAAAATTCTGTTGGGATACTGTGGATCTGCCAATGGGATTTATGATGTCGCAACAGATGGGGAAGGATTCTGTAATCTCAACTCTTTTAAATTACCTCTTTGTAAGACTGGGTATTGGTAGCTATTCTCCGTTCAAGTCTGACTTAGCCAAGGCTTACGAAGCGCCTTTTCCTGATCCGAACTTCAAAATGGGTCCCAGAGCCATGCCTAGTCATGTGCCTATTATTCCTGATCAATCTTTAGAAGAACAAAAAAAAGCAAGAGAATTCTTTGGGCAATGGGATAAGCCTTTTTTAAGTGTTTTCGCAGGAGATGATCCAGTAACAAATGGTGCAGAGCAAGATGTTTTACAAATGTGTCCTAATGCAAAAAGTGCACCTCATATTGGAGGTGGTCACTTTTACCAGTGGAGTAGGCCTGAACGGTTATCAAATTTATTAATTAATTTCATAAAGGGAAACTAATGAACAGCGTGAATCAGTACACTTAAAGTATAACCCTTCACGCTTTTGAAGCTCGAGATGTCAGCAGTGAGATGCGGAGTCAGGCGAGGCGGCGCACAAAGTTCAATCGGTGGCATATTGCCTGCTGTCTTTTTTAAGCCACTGCCACTTCCGTCATCAGTTATGTCTTAGAATTATATGTACCCCGTCAGCACCTATGGAACAGATATAGCACTGGTTTAAAGGAGAGTTTTTGTTCATCCTAACCAATCAAATGCTATTTTGTGTCACCTATTTGTGTCACTAAAATTTAATCTATTTTAAAAGGCCACGGGTACGCAGGAGCCCATAGCCACCTCCCCCTATATATACACGTCCTCTAACATTTTGATCAGTTTTTGAACTGTAAAGCAGTTATGGAACAATAGGTGTAATCAAGCTTTGATAAACTGTGTGGCTTTAGAGTTATTGGGATTGCCTAACTTAATAGGTCGATATGTGATAATCAGCAGCAAATGAATACTGTCCCGTCAAGCAAATTAATAACCAAAGACAAGCATACTTAAATCGCAGAAAAATCATTGTCATCAATATTACTGATACTTTGGTTTTGAATAATCAGCAAGAACTCACCTGTGCTAGTTTCTTGGACCACTACGTGGCTGGAGTAACTGCCCGTGCCCTGCTGCACAGTAAGGTCTGAGTAATTAAGGCCACTTAGCCCGACAATGTCACTTCCATCGGTAAAGTCTACAACAACATCTGCATCAGATAGACTTGAACCGCCGTCACCAGTTCGAGTAACTATAGTATCAAGCCCATTACCACTATAAACGGTATCGGTACCTGTTCCGCCATCGAGCGTATTGTCACCAATCGTGCCAATTAGAAGATCATTCCCAGCCTCACCATACAACTTATCGTCGGTATCGTTATTAAAGTCATTGGCTGCGTCTTGTCTATTACTATCACTGTCATTACTGCTACTCCAGGCGGTTGAACCACTGAGGATGTCATCCCCACTGCCACCATAAATCGTATCTGTGCTTCTATTCCCTCTAAGTACATTCACGGACGCATCACCTCTGATTATGTTGTCGCCCACTCCTCCATCTATATTCTCAAAGTTTGTAGCCCCACCGCCTGTCAATGTTAACTCAGTGCTGCCTTGCGTACCCATATTCCCAAAGTCGAGTGTATCGGTGCCAGAGCCACCATCTAACTTAACCATGCTCAATGAGGCATATGCAGGCGTCCCAGACGAATTGGTTACATATAGACCAATACTGTCATCACCTGAGCCCATATCAACACTATCGCCATTCTTAAAGCGTGCCGAACCAAGGCTGTCATTCCCGGCACCCATAGATAACGTCATGTCGCCAGTAAGGTCACTAGAACGATCAATATTAAGATTCATATAATCATTGCCATCGCTACCAACAACAGCCAGGTTGCTCGCTAAAAGCAAGAAAAATAGGAACTTAAATCGCAGAGAAATC
>CAJWJL010000088.1:0-8530 GCA_913042135.1 uncultured Chloroflexota bacterium
GACGTCAGCCACCATGGTACCAAATAACCTTCTTCACCCAGCGGCACCACTGGTTTATTACCGTGACTGGCCTGCTTGCCTTGGAGGTGTAGTTTTACGCCGTGTTGAAACGGGATGCTACGGTCATCGAACGGAAAGAGAACGATGGATTCGAGGCTAACAATGGATCCGCCATTGTTGATGCGCATGTTACTTTCCTTGGGATAAGAACTCGTCGGTAGTCGCAGCCGCTTTCGTTTTCACTATATTATACCGACTCGTATAAAGCGCGGATCGGGAACAGTTCACCACTGATTCTTATTGAGGCCTTGGAAGCCAGAAACACGGCAAGATCAGCAACGTTTTCCGGGTCCGGTGGGTACTGCAAAGGTGGAACAGGTGATCCATCTTCCTGAATTTTTGCCGGTAGCCATTGGGCGACACCTTCCGTCGCAGTCAATCCGGGCGCGATGCAATTGACGTTGATGTTGTCCGGTCCCCAACAGATCGCGAGGGATTTAGTCAGACTGATAACTGCTGCCTTGGCTGCACCATAATGTACAAAAGAAGGTGAGTTCTTGATGCCGGCAACCGAGGAGATGTTGATAATTCGCCCATTTTCCTGCTGAACCATATATTTTGCCGCTGCGACGCTGCAATAAAATACGCTGTCCAGATTGAGCGCGATGGCTGCTCGCCATTCCTTGGGACGCAACTGTTCTGGAGGTTTAACAAACATCGCGCCACCGGCATTGTTGACCAGCACGTCCAGACCACCAAGTTTGCGGACGGTTTCTTCAACCATCTGATCAACCTGTTCGGGGTTGGTAACATCGCAGACAATAGGCAGACAAATTTGGCCGTCTGCCTCGATATCGTTAGCAACAGTTTTTAACTTATCCAGGTTACGGCTTGCAACAACCACTTTAGCCCCTGATCTGGCGAAAGCGTGGGCGATTCTGCTACCAATTCCTCCGGCACCCCCGGTAACAATGACAACTTTTTGGTCTAGTTCATTCGGCACGTTTTCCTCCCAATTTTCTGCTTACCCAATTTCCTGCCTAAACGCCGGTGCGACTTCAGTAATGAATTTTTCCATCAGATCTTTTTTTGCCTGGCCTGCGCCAATAAGTTTGCCAAGGGTAAAATCAGGGACAATTAATTCCTTAACGCCGGCATCCCGGTAAGCGCTGATGATATCTATGACTTCACTGGTGCCTCCTATGATAGCAGGCATGCCCATAGGTGTGGATTTGAGCCGTTTTATGGCTGATTCATCTTCTGTCAGGAACAAAAGGGCTACCGCCGATCGTTCGATTTCGGTTGGATCTCGACTGATTGCTTCGCAATGTTGGTCGAGGATACGCATCTTGTGGATCAGCGTTTCGACATTCCCCCAAACGTTCCATTCATCAGCGTATTTAGCGGCTATGCGCAGCGTAAATTTTTCACCGCCGCCGCCAATCATCAAAGGCAAATTGCTCTGTTTGGGCTTAGGCTCTAATGGTGCTTTGGTTAACTGATAATGTTTACCATCGAAGTCGAAGTAGTCGTTATTAAATAATCCTTTGAATATCTGGCATGCTTCGTCCAGCATTTCCAGTCGAGAACTAGCTGTTCCGTATTCGATGCCGTATGCTTCATGCTCATTTTGTTGCCAACCGGAGCCAACACCGAGAACGACCCGCCCTTCTGAAAGATTGTCCAGGGTGGCCACCATGTTAGCGAGTACCGCGGGGTGGCGATAGGTGTTTCCAGTCACCAAGGTTCCCAGGCGAACTCGGGGCACGTCGCGTGCGAGCGCCGCCATCGTAATCCAGCTTTCGTGGACTGGAATGAGTTCATCTTCATCAGGTAAAAAATGGTCTGCCAGCCAGATGCCATCCCAACCGATGCTTTCTGCGTGTTGTGCGAGAGTGCTTAGAGCGGTGTAGTCGCTACGAGGGTTGGGCCAAAAACCAAATCTCATGGAACCTCCTTGTCTTGGCTTTATAAATTTTTCGTTTCAACTACACACCCCGTTTAATTGCTTCCTGCTTGCAGTTCTAAGTAGTGGCGGTAGCGTCCGCTTTTTTCTGACATTAATTCGTCATGAGAACCGGATTCGATAATTTGCCCCTGATCAAGGAAATATATTCTGTCAGCATGGGTGATCGTGGATAGTCGATGCGCAATAATAATGACCAGCTTTTCCTTCGCCGCTTCGTGAAGGGCATCAATCAAATAGGATTCGGTTTCGGGATCCAGTGCTGATGTCGGTTCGTCCAGAATCAGAATGCGCGACTTTTTTAAAAGTCCTCGAGCGATTGAGATACGTTGTTTTTGCCCAACTGATAACTTACTAGTTACGGTGCCGAGGTTAGTTTCGTAGCCTTGCGGCAAGTCCATAATAAAATTGTGCGCGCCAGCAGTGCGGGCAGCTTCCTGAGCTTCTTCTAAAGAAGCTGACCTGTTGCCGTAACGAATATTGTCAAGAATAGAGTCAGAGAATAATTGTGTTTCTTGGAACACATATGCAATCTGCTTGCGTAAACTTGGTACTGAGACGTCCTTGAGGTCAATGCTGTCAATGGACACTTTCCCTTCCGAGGCCTGAAGGAAAGCTGGGACCAGGTAAGCCAGGCTGGTTTTTCCTGCTCCAGTTGGGCCAACTAGTGCGACAATCTCGCCGAGCTGTGCTTCAAAATTAATGTGGCTGAGCGCGCTTCGTCCGTCGGGATAAGTTAACCCTACATCTTCCATGAGAACACCACCTTGTATGGTTGGCATATCACTGCCATCGAGAGACTTCTCGGCAGGTAGGTCAAGCAAGTTGAATACCCTTGCTAATCCAGCAATGAAAATTTGTAGTTCTGTGTAAAGAAAACCGAAAGAGTAAAAAACAGCGCTGAGTACAAAGAAGTAGTAAAACACAACGAAGTAATCACCTGCGGTAAAGGTACCGTCAATGACATACCCAGCAATCACGATGAAGAAAATGATCTGGCCGATCATGAATGACAGAGCACCTGCATGTTGATAGAGAAGTGTGACGAATGTTTCTGCGCGAAATCTTCTAAACGATTCGTTGCTCGCGTCGGCAAAACGCTGACTCTCTCTCTTGTTGCCACCTAGGCTTTGGATGGCAAGCACGTTACTCATGCCTTCTTCAATGTTGCTTGTGGTCTGGGCTCCTGAAACACGACTGGCTTGACTACGGCGCCTGGCTAGTCGCGCGAATGGAATTACAAAAAGGAAAGTCATCGGCCCAACCAGAATGCCCACAGCGATTACTTCAGGAGCGCTCCCGAAACTCGTAAACATGATATACAGAGTAAGGGCAATCATAAGTATACCCCCGTAAATCCCCATGGTGAGTGCTTCAAAGATTCCGGTTGCGCTGGTAGTGTCGTAGATGACACGATAGACGCTGTCGCCGATGCGCTGATCGTCGAGCGTTGTCATCGGGAGAGATTTGATGTGATCAGTGAGCTCTGCTCTTAGCAGATGATTCAAAGACTGTGAGAGTCGCAAGTGAATCTTGAAATCAAGAATACCTAATATTCCGCCCATATCACTAAAGGCTCTGTTGGCTGCATTTTCTGTTTGAGTAGCAGTGTCATGGCCACTAGCCAGTTCCGCAGAGGCCGAACCCAAAGATCCTGCGGCGGCACCGGTGTAACGCCCACTGGCATTTCTGCCGGTACCTCTGTTCGGTGTCATGCCAATCAAAATCACCATGACGATCCCAGCCAGGAGCATCCAAAACATGATTTCTTCGGAGGTTTTATCGGATAGAAATTGAATCATCCCTGTCATATAGGCTGGAAAGCCGGAGCCATCTTCGGAGACCGGTTGTCCGAGAATGACATAGTCTACAATTATTTTGAGAGGCCACGGCAGGAACAGTAAGCGAAAGGTATGTTCCAGTGTCATGAAACTCAGCTTTGCAGCGATCCGGGTTTTGAAAAAACTTAGGTACGACATCAATCTGACGAAAACCTGTAGAGTTTCTCTGAATGAGATTTCTCTATCTTGCTGGGTCGTTGTTGAGACGCTCATAGCGGTTCGTCCTCACTGGGTGAGTCGGCAGCCGTCCGCCTTGAAAGCCTCGCCTCGGTCTCGACAAAATTTCGATACAGACCTTTGTCCAGCACCATCAACTCTTTGTGAGAACCCTGTTCCACTAACCTACCCTGGTCGATATACAAAATTCTATCTGCCTTTTGAATTGTCGAGATACGATGAGTGATGAGAAACACGGCTCGCTTTTTGCCCCAGGTTGTTAGGCGATCCAGTACACGATGTTCCGTATCCGCATCCAGTGCAGCTGTTGGTTCGTCCAATATCAGGATCGGCGTGTCCTTAACGAGAGCCCGAGCAATCGAAAGTCGCTGTCTTTGTCCGGTAGATAACCTACCGCCGCGATCGCTGAGCATGGTATCCAGTCCGTCCGGCAATCCCTCGATGTATTCTTCTACACAAGCGACCCTTACGGCTTCCATTACCTGGTCGTCGGTTGCATCGGGTACCACGTATCGGATGTTGTCACGCAGGGACATGCCGAAAAGTATGTTTTCCTGCAGCGCAATAGAGACATTTGAGCGCAGGCTATCCAGGTTCATATCGCGTAGATCCACATGGTCGATAGACACCGATCCCGAGTCGGGATCGAACAGCCTCGACATCATGCTCATCAGGCTGCTTTTTCCAGACCCAGTGGGTCCAACAATGGCGGTGACGCTGCCAGGGCTTACCGTAAAACTGACGTTGTGGAGAACGGGTCTGTCGGGTTCATACGCGAAACTGACATTGTCAAAACGGATTTCTTCTTGAAACGGATTCATCGGAACCGCGTCCAGGTTGTTTTTGACATCCGGCTCGATATCCAAAATATCAAAAACGCGATTCAAGCCCATGGCCATATCTTGCGCTTTAGTCCAGCGATCAATTAAATCTCGAATTGAAACGCTAGAGGCTCCTAAATATTCCTGAGCAGACTGATAGGCAGACAAGTTCCAGTGTAGGAAGCTCAATCCGACCAGGCCGACAAGTACAGTGGCATAGGTTTCGCGTTGCCCGACCGCCCAGATTGCAGTGAGAAACTGACCGTAAAGCAATGCGCCGGCGGCAATCGTAAATGTCACGATTCCTATGATAGCCATTAGTGAGCGAACGCGATACGAGGCATTGAATGCGTTTACGGAATCGTCCTCGAAACGTAGCTGTTCTTTCTCTTCTGCCCCATAGGCTTTGATGATCCGGGCGCTGGCGAACGTTTCCTGTACCCGGGATGTGAATTCTGAATTAGCTTGTCTGCTGGTTAGAGACAGGTTGCGCATGCGTGGCGAAAACCAGCGTCCCCAAACAAGGGCACCGAGGACGATAGCTAATGCCATCAGTCCCAGAATCGGGTCTAGTGCAAAAAGGAAGATGACGCCAGTGCCGTAGGTGATGAGTATCTGGATCGCCTGTGTAATTTCGCCGATCACAGCGGTAACCTGGGCGCTATCCTGATAGAGCCTATAAACAGAATCGCCTACTCTGTGGTTACTGTGATAACGAACAGACAGTCGATGCCAACGCTCTAATAATGTTACCCGCAGGTCTTGGTTTACGCGTTGCATGATATAGATGTAGTAATACGGTAGTAACAAGCCCAGTGGGAGTTGTGCTATCCAGCCGCAAATTAAAAATACCGAATATACCCATTTCAAGCTGTGACGTTGTTCTGAGGTCAGCGGCTGTAGATCTACATTGACATTGTCTACGGCGCTTTCTATTGCCTCCTTGCCGCTCTGGATTTGACCTGCCATTTCCGGTTCAGCTATCAGGTCAGCGATAAAGGGGGTAAGAGGCTTTGCCTGAAGAATAGACTGACTGACTACATCAACTGAAAAAAGAGCAATCAACATAAGTAACAGTGTTGATGCCCAGACCAGTACAAAGTAATAAACGAGGTGGCTACCGACGCGGATCCTGAAGCGAATCCTGCCTTCATCAAATCGATATTGGAGTACCCATATGCCGGCGCTGACAGCACACACTAGTGCGATGAAAATGTTATCCAAGACACCGTCAACAGCAAATACAGAAAACAAGAAAGCAACAGCGCCAATACCGGCGAGTGTCGCCGAGACACCAATGTACAGGCTTTGTTTTACAAACAGCAGGCTCCAGGAAAGTACTGCCATACAAAGAATCGATATGAGCAGGAAGTCAAATAGCCAGCTGGTGTTTAGCGGTACGATTCCGGAGACTGGCCCCATCGCAGCCACCATCGTGACCAGCGGTGGTATGTGTCGAAAGCTCCACTCGGTGACGGGTTCGATTTCTTCAGGGTTTGCGTTTGCTTTAGCATCTGTTTCAGTTACTTGCCTGAAGGGAATTTCCTGCCAGTAGCCGAGAACGTAAGGGCGAAGGAATGGCCAGGTTCGAGCGAATATCATCGCAATTGCGACAAAGCCATGTTGCTCAGTAGTGGCGGATTTCTTGTTGTCTGGCTTGTCTGCGCTCGCCAGGAAAGGAAGGGCCTGTGCCCGATTCGAATTGCTCATGACTATTCCCAAGCCCTCGGTGAATCAGCGTATAAAGCGTCGTATATCGGGTCAACAGCAGCATTTATTAGTTCACCCATAATTCCAATGATATTCATAGATTGCAAGGTAGATCCTCCGAGTACCCTGCTGGTTCTAGCCTATCGGATAGCTTCAAAGTAAAGGAGACATTCCAACTGGAGAATTTAGATTTCGCCTGAGCGGAGTGGCTAAAAAATGGGGGGAAGTCTATCGGGTAGAATTTGAGTCACCAAAGTCTTTATGGAATATATATACGTTAGGGAAAGAGTATAAGTCGGACAAAGGCCCTTTTTCTACCAAATTCAACTTACGTCAGTGGATAACTGTCTGATAGCTTGACGAAGCTAATACATTCACCGACAAGGCAACAAACACAATGCCAAAGACGATAAAACCTATGGAATCTTCTGGTCTTTGCATGATTAGTCACTTTGTGTTTTTTCCAAATTAGCTTTTAAGTATAGGGTTGGCAACTGAAATTATTAGGGAATGGCAAAAGCAGGGTAGGGTTATTATTGTTAGTGGTTTTTTCATAACCTAATCCTTATTTTTTAATATTTTAATTTATTGCCTTTACTCAAATTATGTCGTGCACAAAGCAACTGGATATTCCTAGCATCTTTTGATGAGCCTCCTTTAGAAAAAGGAATTTTATGATCGTGTACGTCGTCAGCCCATATGGGACCACCAGCACTAAATTCGAAGAGACACTTTTCTGCTCATTGTTGCTCCAGTCTATCCTGCTAATCGCAGGCTTTGTACCGTGTGTGACGTCACACAGAACCAGCGACCCAATGATTAACAGACAGTTATTCTATTTACGCAAAAGTCTTATAATACAAAAGGTCTCAGTTCGGCCAACAAGAGTCAATCAGGGGGCACCTCGTTTTAAAAACTCACGTATGACGCTGAGTGATGCTTCTAACTGATCATAAAATATGAAATGTCCAGAATCTACTATCGTTTCGAGCCGTACACTTTTGTAAAATGGCAGATGGCGTTTTTGATATTCTGCACCATAGACTTTGTTGCATGTTGAGCCGATCAACAGAACTTCGCCATCAAATTTGTGAGCATCCGAAATGAAATCTAACTGAGCAAAAAGATCTGGATCATTTACTGAGGCAATAACGGTCTCATTCAATACTTTTCTGCTCGCACGCCAACCTTCAAATTTTTCTGGAATAACATCACCGCAATGTACATTATTGCCACCCATAAATTTATATGCGTTGCTCACTATGTAGTCCTCTTTCGCATATTTGTCATAGCTAACATCTACTCTCCAACTGTTTAACCACACAATGGCAAGGTCAAAATACTCACTAAATTTCGGACCCGATTGGGAATCCAGAAACTCTTGCGATAAGTCGGGCTTGAGAATGCCGGGTTCAATCATGATTACTTTTTCGATTTTTCCCGGATACATTCCAATATAGCCGGATGCCATCATCGCACCCCAACTGTGGCCAAGCAGAATAACTTTCTTGCCCTTACCATAGTGGTCAACAAACGCATCCAAATCATCAAAAAAACTTCTCAGGCGAATGGTGGCTTCAAATTTACGCGATGAAAGGCCAGTCATGCGCTGATCGTAAAAAACCAACCGATAGTCATTGGATAACGGCGCGATTGGTAAGAGGTTGCGATAATCTCCCCCCGGGCCACCGTGCAGAACTATGATGACAGGCTTACTTTCATCACCCATAGTTTCGGCATGGAACTTATAGCCATTTAATGTAATAAATGGCAATTCGCCATTTTCATCGACCGTTTTGATAAACGTGATTGGAAAGAATATTGTGATGGTATAAAACAAGATTGGTATCGCGGCAATAACGCCCAGACTGACCAATAGTTTCTTCATCTAATTACCTGGGTTGTCCTGTTGAATTCATTTGTGATATTGCATACCTGGCAGGACAATCCATCCAGGACAATTCTGATTTTCTCTTCTGATGAAAACTTACGGCGGGTCTTACGTCGTATATCCT
>CAJWJL010000089.1:0-8519 GCA_913042135.1 uncultured Chloroflexota bacterium
GGCGAGCGGAGCTTCAAGGCTCCTCCTATCCGCATACGCGGATCAAATGCCGCCAGAGAATCCTGAAAGATTAGCTGCATAGTTTGCCGCAACCTTCTCAGCTCCTTGCCCTTTACCGCAGAAACATCTCGACCTTCAATTGCAACAGTACCACTGTCGAGTGATATTAATTTGAGCAACAACCGAGCTAGTGTACTCTTTCCACATCCGGACTCACCAACCAAACCTAAAGTCTCATTTTTTTCAATAGAAAAAGATACACCGTCTACCGCACGCACGACTCCCCCGCGGACACTTCCACTGGCTCGAATCGGGAAGTGTTTCACAATATTCTCTGCAACAAAATGTGGAGTATCCGATTTCAACGGATCAGAGTGTGAGTTGTTGAATACGCTCACGTTGAAGTCTCCTCTCCTGCTTGACGGGAATTGTCGTAGCCACTCATCGAGTACTCAGAAGGAGGTACTGCCCAGCATCGCGCACGACAGGGCTCTGAATACGTGCGAAGAGGTGGCTCCTGTCGTTTGCATTGCTCAGAAATACCAATGTCCGCTGCTGTTATACAGCGTGGCAAGAACGTGCATCCACTGGTTGTTTCAATTCCTGTATTCTCACCTGAGGGTATTGTATATAGCGCCTGCTCATCGTCAGTCTCCAAAAGAGAACAACGCAATAGGGCCTGCGTGTATGGTTGTCGCGGCTTGCTAAGAATATGTCGGGTCGGCCCTTCTTCAACAATTCTCCCGGCATACATTACAACGACACGGTCCGCTAACGACGAGACCACTGTCAGATCATGGGTAATAAGGAGTATCGCTAACTCTCTTTCTCGACGTTCACGTTCGAGAAGTTTTAAAATTTGAGTTTGCACCGTGACATCGAGTGCCGTTGTCGGCTCATCAGCAATCAGTAGATGCGGATCGGCGCTCAGGGCAGCCGCTATCATCACCCGCTGAGCCATTCCGCCTGACATCTGATGAGCATAGTTACGTGACCGCTCCACCGGCTCCGGAATTCCAACTTCCCCTAATAACTCAATCACTCGTGCCTTTGTTGCCTGCTTATCAAGCCTCCGGTGAACAGTCAGTGATTCAGCTACTTGAGACCCCACTGTTGCCGAAGGATCGAGCATAGACTGTGGTTGTTGGAAGATCATTCCGATTCGACCACCACGCAGCTCGTTGAGCTGTGGCGCAGTCATATCACGAACTTCCTTTCCGTCGAACTTTATAGAACCTTCTTTGATGTCAAACACATGGGGCAATAATCGGATCAATGACAACGCAGTCATCGTCTTGCCTGACCCTGATTCACCAACCAGAGCTACGATCTCACCGCGACCAATGGTTAATTCAAGGTCCTCAACCACCTGCTTTTTGCTTTGTTCACCGGTCAAGCCGATCGATAGCCCTTTGACACTTAATAGCGGGGTGGTCACAGTAGTATTCGATTCTGGTTCACAAGCTTTCCCGACCCTGCGTCTATGAGAGTCCTTCCTCTACACCCAGCAAATCTGTCGTCGAAATAATAAGAGGGTCCCACCACAACTTTGCAATGTACTCCTAGCCAGTACAATGCCTTAATACCCATCAGATTGGGTCTTTGGATATCAATCATTTTTCGTCGGTCGCATCATAAAGTAATTCATCAGCACTTATGAATTTGGACCTTTCGTTGTCTCGGCGGATGGTTCGAAATCTTTGTGAGATTCCTCTTTCGCATTTTTTGACTCGTCCTCAATTTCAAGCCCCTGACCTATCAAGGTAACTGCGAGAGCGGTAATAAAGATCGCAAAACCTGGAGCAAAGGCCAGTAACGGAGCACGATCGACAAAGCGTAGCGCATCCGCCAGCATCGCTCCCCAGTCCGATTTTGGTGGTTGTACACCAAGCCCGAGAAAGGATAAAGCGCCAACTGTGATTAATTTGTGGCTAAATCTTAAAAAGGTAAGTGCCGCCAGAGGACGATAAACATTCGGAATCACGTGGCGAAAAATAATAAAGAAACGAGAACAACCGAGAACCTCCGCAGCTGTAATGTAGTCTTTGGAGTTGATCTCAAGAGTAAGGCTACGCGCCATCCGAGCAAAGGGCGTCCATGCGACTACTATCAGCGACAAGATTAGCGTCATAGATCCCGGTCCAATAAGAGCAATAATGACAAGGGCTACCAAGACGTCCGGAAAAGCAATCAACAAATCAACCGTTCGCATTATTACTTCGTCAACCATACCGCCGGCACGACGCGCACAAATAACCCCCACAATTGTCCCAAAGGTGGCCGAAATTACCATAACCACGGCCGCAACAGAGACTGAAAATCGCCCACCAATCAATAAGCGACTGAGAACGTCTCTTCCTAGCTGGTCCGTCCCTAACCAGTAGAGGCTACTGGGACCTGAGAGCCGGTGGAGTAATTCTTGGGCGTCGGGGTCGTAAGGAGCGATCCACTGAGCGAGAATAAGGACACAGATTACTGCTAAGAAGATACTGACGCCGGCGGTGAACGACCAGTGCCGTGTGCCAAGAATGTACAAGGTTTGCCTTATCGTTTTCCTCAGACCAAGAACCGTGTTTGAACGTGGGCGAACCATCGCCGCGGTGGGGTTAGGCTGAAGCATCTTTGATCCTTACCGCCGGATTAATCAGAACATAGATGAAATCGGTGATCGTACTCATGAGAACGGCGAACGACACCAAACACATAATCGTTCCTTGTAGTACCGGAAGGTCTTTGTTGACTACAGCTTCATACAGAAGCCTCCCCATGCCGGGAATAGAGAAGATGACCTCTATCACCACGGCACCACCGATTAGGCCTGACAACCACATAGCAAACAGAGTAATGACAGGCGTCATGGCGTTACGAACGCCATGACGCCGAATTGTCTGGCCCAGCCCTAATCCCCTGCTGAGTGCAGCGGTAATGTATGGTGCCTCCAGCACATCAATCATCGAGGCTCTCATCACGCGAGTAAAGTAGGCCATCGGTCGGAGCGCCAGTGCTAGCGCCGGTAAGATGACGTGCTCTGGTCCGGCCCACCCAGCTGACGGTAACCACTGCAAATATACAGCGAACACGAGAGTTGCCATCGGTGCAAGCCAGTACTCAGGAATTGCCACCAAAATTTGCGTTAGGAAAGTGATTGCATTATCAAACTTTCCAGCTGGCTTAAGCGCTGCAATTGCTCCCAAGGGTAACGCAACCACCAGGGCCAAGATCAGTGCGGACAGGGCGAGAGTAATCGAAACCACGAAAGCGTACTTGATGTGCACTGACACAGGCAGTCGGTCGGTAAAGGTGAAGCCAAAATCTCCACGAATTGCATTTCCGAGCCAGTCCAAATATTGGACTGCCAACGGCCTATCGAGACCGAGCTGAACCCGCAGCGCAGCAATCGTATCCGGATCCACCGCCAGGTCAGACACCCGGGCATGCATGATCATCTGGGCAGGTTCAGGTCCACTTAGATACGGGATGAGAAAAGCCAGTATCGACACCACAAGAAGAGCCGCAAGCAAAACAACCAGTCGCTGAAATAGGAATTTCAACATTGCGAATCCCCTCGTGGCAGTCGCAAGGTAGTTATCAGGAAATATTGTCCTTGATGCGGTAGTACATACCTACTAACGGCAAAAACCATGGAGGGCCAAAATGTCCCGGTATCGCAGACCATTGACTTTCGCGCCAAACATTATTCCCGACCTTGCCATCCATTATCTCGGCCAGTTGTGCCCCCATGTAGGTCGACATTTGGGTCCCGTGGCCACTGTAACCCATGGAATAAAAAAGCCCGTTTTTCTCACCAGCACGTGGAAGCCTGTCAATCGTCAGGTCGACAAGTCCTCCCCAACAATAGTCGATTCGTGTGTCACGCAGTTGTGGCAAGACAGCCAACATGTTGCGCTTCAAAATTCGGCCACTCTTTCGATCGGATGTGGGATTGGATATTGCAAAACGGGCTCTTCCACCAAACAACAATCGATTGTCAGGAGTTATTCGGAAATAATGACTAATATTGAGGCTATCCGACGCCATTCGACGCATCGGCAAAATATCATCTGTTAGCTCTTGAGAAAGGGGTTCAGTGACAATTATGAAACTACCGACTGGAACAATTCGCCGCTGAAACCATCCAAATGGCGCACCTGTTTTACTCCCAGTTGCAAGTAGAATCTTAGCTGCCCTTACCGTACCCTTGGGTGTTGTAAGCTCATGCTCAAAGCCGTCTATCCGTCGAGATTTTGTGACAGGGGTATTCTCGTAAATGCGCACGCCAAGCTTGTGCGCAACCCGAGCCAAGCCTCTCACAAATTTTCCAACATGCAAGCCAGCACCCTGCTTATCAAGCAAGCCGCCGTAATAGCTATCAGATCCAATCTCTGACCTAATGTCGGCATGCGGAATTAGACTGGTTTCGTAGTCAAAATGTTCCGCGAGCAAGTTGTGACGTTTTTCAAAATTGGTATAGTGATGCGGCTTAGAAGCAAGAGTAAGCTTGCCAGTACGCTCGAAATCGCAGTCTATTTTTTCTTCGACAATGAGCTTCTCGACATAGTTGATAGCGGAATTATAAGAAAGATACATTTCCTTGGCCCGGGCTAATCCGTGTCTTTCTAAAGCGATAGAAGGATCTGTAGCCAGGCCCGGAGTACACATTCCGCCATTTCGACCAGAAGCGCTAAACCCCACCGTGTCTTTCTCGAATAAAACGACCTGCGTCCCTTTGCGGGCGAGAGTGATTGCTGCAGACAGTCCAGTGAGGCCACCACCGACGATTACCACATCGACGTCGCCAACGATCGGGTCGGTAGCTCCGTCCTCAAACGCCGGTGCAGTATCAAGCCAATATGGCACAGTCTCAACTCCTTCTTCCAAGCCACCGCCATGACTGTGACTGTGACTGTGACTGTGGCTATGACTGTGACTGTGACTGTGACTGTGGCCTTTTTCTTTCTCAGCAGAATTCAATTTCTGTACTCCTTCAAGTGAGTTATAGACCTAAAAGATCTGGCAACCCACTTAAATCACTTACTTCATGGTAATTGAAGGGAGATACAATTGACGCATTGTCCACCCATTCGAACCCACGATTGACGTAGACCTTTTGTGTAAAACGTAAGTGATGAACCGGCATAATATCGTAGTATAGGCTCGACGATACGTGAAGAATTTCTGAACGGTCACAACCCAGTTTACCGATCATGTATTCAAACGCCTGAAATTGGGGCTTATATGCGCCTGCTTGCTCACCGGTCAAGACAGCATGGAACGGAGCACCAAGTTTATCAACGTTAGAGTAAATTTGATCTTCAGAAGCATTCGAAAGTATGACCAGAGGATAATGTTCAGCGAGCTTTGCTAATGCGTCTGGCACATCTGGATACGGTCCCCAAGTTGGTACCACGGCCATTATCTCTTCACCATCACTGTCTTTATATTCAATTTCCCACCGTGCGCATGCTCGTTTCAACGCATCTTTTACAAGTTGTGGGTACAGTTTGAAGGCTCCCAAAACTTCATCACCACGGTAGGCCTCGAAGTCATCTAGGAACTCGTCCATCTGATCCTCACCTATCCTGTCAGCAAAAACCACGCGAGTTGGTGGAGACATTTGAAAGTTAACAAGCGTTCCGTATGCATCAAATGAAATGTACTTGGGCTGTAATTTTGGTAACACTGGACTCTCCATACAAGTTATGGTTCGAAAAATATCAGACAAGAAGGACGATATTAATACAACGTTTGCCGGACTCCCCCACTCGGTCGTCAAATGACTCCCGAGTGGGGGAATGTCCAGAAAGTTATGGTTATTTAATATGGATCAAAAGTGAAGGGTTAGGTTTCAATCTTGATCCCCTACAATATCCGTACGTTCTTGCTTAATTCCCTAGGGCAAGTTCTTTGGTAACGTAGTAATGGCCAAGCGGATGTGTCCGAAAACCTTTAACGTTGGATCTGACCGCATTTGTCTCCGAATTATGAACGATAAAAACGGTTATCGCTTCCTCTTGGAGCCATGTGGACACTTTCTTGTAGATAGCAAACCGCGTGTCGTTATCGACAATACTTGAAGCGTTTTCTAAAAGTGCATCAATTTCAGGATTGCAAACATGCGACATGTTGAAGCCACCGTCACAAGTGTAATCAGCCTGCAAGAATCCTATCGGGTCAGCGACATCAAGCTGATGGCCACGAGACATCATTGCCATATCATACGTGGCCCCCTTGAAACTGGGCGCCATCCCAGCCCAATCAGTAATAATCACTGCCACTGCGATGCCAGCTTCCTTCAACTGTGCCTGGATGATCTGAGCCACATCCACTAGTTCCGGACGCGAGTTATAGGCGCGTAATGAGATACTAAGTTCACCCTCCTTGACACCTGCCTCCGCCAACAATGCTTTTGCACGATCCAGGTCTCGTGTGATTGCCGTAGTAGGACCGGCCCAAGGCTCGTTTGATCCGAACGGACCTATTGCAGCAACTGCACCACCCTCGTAGGCACTGGCGGCAATCGCAGTGGTGTCAATAGCCGCCTGTACCGCTTTACGTATAAGTGGGTTATTGAACGGAGCCTTCTTGTTGTTGAGATACATCCCCGTTGTACGTGGGATTTCTACCGAGGTAACTACGAGATCCTTGTTTTTCGCTAACCCGGCTTTGGCAGACAGCGGGACTTTAGTCGCAATATGGGCTTCGCCGCTTTTAAGTTGGGTAACGCGTGTATTGCCGTCAGCAATGAAACGCATCTCAGCCTCTTCCACTGCGGGCATTCCACCCCAGTAGGATTCGTTACGAGCCAAGTCGAGCTTTTGTTGTGGAACATATGACGTTACAGCGAATGGCCCAGTACAGGCTCCAATTACATCAACTGTACCCCCATCATTGTACGATGCCGGCGACAGAATACCCGTGTTCGGGGAAGCTAACCTTAGCGGTAACACCACACTCGGAGCAGGTGTAGTTATCTGTACTGTACTAGCGTCAATCGCCTCGACCTTGCTGACCTTTTTCGGATTAAACGTGCGTGACGGGGTCTCTGCCGTTAGCACGCGATTCAAAGAATTGACTACCGCAGCAGCATTGAGTTCCTGACCATCAGTAAACTTGACACCTTGACGTATCGAGAAATCCCAAGTCGTCGGACTCGACTGCTTCCAAGAAGTAGCAAGAGAAGGTTGCAGTTTCCCATCAAAGTCAATGCGGACTAAACTTTCCAGACATCCAGCTCTCGCCAAGGCAAAGGCATCATCGGTCTCCATCGCCCAATTGGCCTCAGGTGCAAAAGGATCCAGCAGCACTATCTTATCTGCGTGTGCTTGTGACAAACCAACCGTCATGGCTCCAACAAATATTGTTGCTAATGAATAAGATTTCAACAGGCTATTGCTAAACATTTGATTGATTCCTCCCAGAGTCAAAATTATTTAAGAAATATATCTAGTGCCCAGACGCTTTCCAAAAAGCCCTTGGGTATACGGTAACCCTAGACTCTAGTCCAGAGTCAAGTCAGGGATGCAACCTTAAAGCTTAAAGGAGGGTTGAAGGTCAAGCGTTTATTTAGATGTGCTTTTAGGAATTAAATATCATATATTTATATTATGTTTGCAGATAGTTAATTAAGCCTATATAGCTTGGGGGTGTTAGCTTTCGGGCGTCTCTAAAGCCAAGAATAGCTGCGCATATAAAAAGGCATTGTTGCCGCGGGCAGTAAATAGAATGCCGTCACTGCTTCGTTCCACTTTGGGCTGTTCATGTGCCACGCAGGAAGATTCGCTTTTTGCCAGTGTTTGTAAAGCCTTTTGGACGATTTCATCGGAACCAATAAATAACGTACTGTAGGCATCGGCTTCCTGCCAGATGTGCATGTGGCACCCACGCAGGTCTGTTAGTAGCTTGTCCCATTCATTTTTAGCGAGATTGCAGCTCATGCGTTCAGTAAGCATTTGCAGGGAAGAGCGTGAGGTATCCCCATGCTCGTGCCCGCAGACCTGTACCATCAGGTCACGATATTGGCTGCCGACTTCCTCAGCCGCCTGTTTGCCGATGAGACCTGCCAGGTCTCCTAGAAATATCCCCAGTTCACGGCGCAGCACTAGCATCTTTGTTACCCGTCGTTCGATATCAAGAAAGCGTTGCTCGGCTATCGCCTTAATATTATTGACGGTACCCGCTTCATGTACGGCACCGCGCATCATTTTGATGTCATTCAACGAGAATCCATAACGCTGCGCTCTACGAATAAACCTTAGATGTCTTACCGAATCTGCGGAATAGTTACGGTAACCTGATCGTGTGCGTCCGGCTGGCTCGAGCAGCCCCTCTTTCTCGTAGTAGCGGAGGAGGGATGTCGCGACGCCGCCCAGTTTGGCAAGTTCGCCTATTGTCAGTGTAGTTTTCGACATACGGGAGCCCCGTGGTCTGTTGTATTTAGCGGTTATATTTCAAGCTATATCGGCCGGATATCGGGATGAGCGCTATTCGACACTTGACCTTAAACCTTACTTTAGGGCTTA
>CAJWJL010000090.1:0-8353 GCA_913042135.1 uncultured Chloroflexota bacterium
GTTCATCAAATACATATATTTGCTTATCATCAATCAACGAATTGATATAAGCAAGTCGTTTTCGTTGGCCAGTTGAAAGTTCAGTATTTGTCCAACGCTTGTCTTCAAGTGCTGTCATCTCACTCAATCCCATCAACTCAAGCCAATTGTCAAGTTGCTTTTTATCTAAATCCTTCACACCAAAAAGTTCCTTAAAAAGATAAAAATCAGAGAAGATTGTGGTGTAGAGCTCCCGGTATTGCTGATAATTTTCTGTACCGATCGACTCATCAAACGCGCGGATAGTTCCAGAATCCGGCCTGTACAATCCGGTGAGTAATTTTAACAATGTCGTTTTACCGGTGCCATTCCCACCAATCAGAAATATTATCTCACCACGCCCAAACGAAAGGTTCAAAGGCCCAACAGTAAAGCCAACTTGCTCTTGCTTGCCTGTAGGAGGATCGTACAAACGGCGTTTTCTCTTCTGCCCGGCTGATCCATCATCACTCGTCGCGGTTTCCTTGCTCTCTTCTCGGTAGGAAAAATAGACGTTTCTAAATTGGACTTCTCCAAAACCAATATCTGACTCGACGATGTCACTTTGCACCTCTGCTGAAATCGCTTCATCAACCATTGACTCCAGTTCATTCAAACGGGCAATTGCCACGTTGGTCCTCATATATGTTGGTAATGAGCCGACCAACATCTCGACCGGGCCAATAATGAACAGAATAGCGGTTGTCAATTTGATGACGTTATCAATGCTTGTGTTACCCAAATTTGGAAGCACAAATATAATCACGCCCAATAGAACATAGAAAAAGACCTGATAGAAAACGATCACTGTTGTCGTGCTCACCCCGGCCTTTACTTTTTCTGATTCCACCGCTTTCGCTTTTTCTACCTGAATTGCTAAAAGAGCGACGGCTTTGCGTCGATTGATCTTGATTTCCTTGAATCCATTTATTTGTTGTAGGAAGTAATCAAAAAATTCAGTTTCCTGTTGGGTAGCATTTGTGAAGTTGAGCATTATTTGTCGTCGTTTTTTCAGGTAATAGACCGTGCCCAAAGCTAGAGCAACAAGTGTCATCAATGCTCCTGTAAAATCAAGCCAGGCCAGATACACCATGGCTCCGAACAACATAACAGCTGACTCCATTGAAGCAAACAATAGTAGAGCGGTACTGGATACAAGCGCCGTATCTTGGGTTAAGCGATTGAATAGAAAGCCTCTGCCTATCGTTTCGATAAAACGAAGATCGGTGCGACCCAACTTTTCAATTATCCGAACGCGCAGCTTTCGCATTATCTCTTCAACCATTATGGTCCCCTGAGATAGGGTATAGCGCTTCGAATAAGCGAAGAGTAAAAGCATAACTGCGAAAATAAAAAATGTAGAAGTCTCGGCCTTCACAGCCGAGTCGGCGGATTTATGGGAGGCGCTGTTGATTATTGCCAGCAGCAGCGTGTTTGATGCTCCAGAAATTACAGTTAAGGTGGCCAATCGGAGTTTAGGCCGCTCCGACTCAAAATAAATCAGTTGTAAGAGTTCGTTGACAGGCAGCCACTTTGGAACCGATTTTAATTTTGTAAAATCCAACTATGATGACCTTAATACGTGATGAGAAACCAACTCAGCCACTGTGGATGAGGTAAGTATAGATTGTCAGTGGCAGTACTTTTATGTACTGTAAAAAAGTGCCGTTTATTGCAACGTTAACCGTTTTAGAAATCAAAGCCCTGCCCAACCAATGCAAGCACGCGTCAGCACTATATCAGGGTCGACCTCAACTCGTGGCTTGCGACTACCTGATTGGCATCCAGGTACGCGATTCGCAGGGGGCCCATGTCCCTGCTCTTTGAAGGGTGTTCGTTACTGAGCTTCAGTCGCGGTTTTTTCAGAAAATAATTGACTGAAATATTCCCGAACGCGAGCTGGACTAAATGTCAGGAAAGTTCCCCCTGAGCTGAAGTGCTGGATGAAGACTTTTCCAACAGCATATGTGCAAGCGCTAGACAAAGTTGGCTGGGCGATCACTGCAAGTCCAGTTCCTATACCTGGAACGGTTTTCAACATACTGATCGTGCTGCGACTTGCCAGGAGTGGAGTTGAGCCACCAACCAGCGACCCTATAGCTGACCTGCCCCACGAACTTTTGAATGGTACGTCATATACTCGAGCCAGTGCATGAAGCATCTTCAGTTGCACTCCAGTCAACGCAACCAAATCAACCAGAGGCACTGGGATAAAGCCAATCGCGGCACTTGCAACACAATAATTTTTTACTATTGCGCGGGCCTCTGAGTCGATGGATTCGTCACCCTCAGGAGTCTCTGACGTTTCATTTGGTAATTCCTCTTCTGAGGTATTCTCGTTATCAGCCGTAGCTTTCGCAGGATTATCAGTCATCTTAGGATCTCCAAGTTTGAAGCATAAGCGAATTAATGATATCGCACCAATAAACGCTAGTATATCTTGTTGACTACGTTATGGTCACGGAATTGGTTATGCGCCACTCGCCTGATCATCATTAGAAAATGATAAATTTGCCCCATCTGGTAGCCGCTTCCCCGTAACCTCGAACACTGCTTTTTCAGGGCTCTCTAGGCATAATTGACGGAATTCATCCGATGCTTGGGCGCGCTTAAAAATGTCAGGCAACGCCTTCTTCAACTCGTCCTCATCGATTATCTGCACTTGGCTATCTAAGTTCATGGCTTCCTACTCTAGCGTTATTGATTTAACACTTTATCTTAATCAGACAGTTCTGCAATTTTTGTACATTAACGTGATGGAATTGTTACACGCCCATTTCGGTGAATACTCTATTCAAGAAGTAGAATGTTAGGTAAATCAACAGGTTCTAGCAACCTTAGCAAATGATAACCGAAGCCACTGCTTCCTTGGAATAGACTTGGGTTAAATAGTTCGTTAAAGACTGAATGTGGTGTGAACACACCTTCTGAAGTGTGCCGGGAAATTGTTGTAGAAGTCAATTTGAGTGCCGCCTGCTTCCAACTTGGATACTGATAATTTTCACCGGCCGATAACAGCACCTCACCGAGACTGGCGTTGCCACAGCAAAGATGATCAGACCTTAAGTGAGGGTGGCTAGCGGTAGCATTAACAGAAGTCTCAATCTGGGCTCTTACTGTTTTATTGTCAAAAACGTCGAGTGTGCCTATTCTACCCAAAGCAATACCGGGTGCACCATTGCACCAGCCCCACATAAAGGCATTCTCTTTGTTTTCATCCGGATTCGTCGGGTCCTCTCTATTGTCAGCCCAGTTTCCCACTTTTGCATTGTATTGCGTGTCTTCGAATGCAATCGCCTCTTCTGCTGCCTGGTAAAATACAAGCTCCTGCGTTTCCCGGTAGAGCGATAGCAGGGCGTAGGCTATACCGGCAGTACCATGGGAGAAGCCTGTCAGCACTGGTGAATCATCATGAGGTTTCCAGGCAATTAAACCATCGCCGATATCTTGTCGTTTCTCTACCAGGTGACGTCCGCATTGCAATGCTTTGTCTAGAATGCTTCGGTCACCAGTCGCGCGGAATAATGCAAGCAAAGCAGATAACATACCAGCGGTTCCAGCTAAAATATCGAGAACAGTGTCGTCATTGATCGCTTTTCCAGTAATCAATTTTGCGGCTTGAATGGCATCTTCTAGCAGAGGTTTATCGTCGAGAATAGACGAGATCGATGCCAGGCCATAAATAACCGACCCTAGGCCGGACACGCCTCCGATACCCATAATCTCTATATCTAAGGGTCTCGCCCTCGCGATCCATCGTCTAGACATGCTGATCGTTGAATAAACAAAATCACCATAACCCTTGCCAGGATTTAGTTTCTCCATTGCCGCAAAGAAAACACCAACACCAATATTTCCTTGGTATAAATCAAGCTTCATGTCATCCAGATAGAACTGTTTTTCGTCTTCCGATGGACTTATGGTTACCCAACTTGGCTCGCCTTTATCAGACATTATTGCTCGATTCCGGATTTTGTCAGCAATACCCTCAGCGATATCTAGAATTTGCCCGCGATCAAGTAATGGTCCTTCCACGCTTGGCTGCCGTTCATCGGATCGACCGAATTCCTCCCGGATTTCTATTGTTGTGCGGACAGCCAGTGAGCTGCGTATAAGTTCGGTCTGCCATAATAGATCCGCCTCACAGAATTCACGAACCTTGCGAGATGCTGTATCTAATGGCGAGCCCTTAAAACATGATCGAACTAGCGTACCATCAGTAAGTTCGATGGATTCACTGTCTGCATTTGCCATAAATTTTGGGATATCGAGGCGATTCAACTCCGCTAGTTCTATTTCGATCAGGGGATGTAAAGGACTGAGTTCGTCCGTAGATAAATACGGGCGATACAACACCTCCAGCTCAATTCCCAACTCGATTCCGTCTCGCTGGAAGCTGGGATGTGCAATTCTACTTAGTACAGATCCATACAGCTGCGTGGCTCGATTAAGGTAACGAACAGGCTGTCGAAAAATCTGGGTAAACGGAGATTCGTGATCGAGAAGTTCGTCTTGTATGGCACAAATGAATCGATAAGTGTCCGAAAAGCCTTGAATGATTTTTTCTGAATAGTCTTCTGGGTTAAGTGTTGTATCGCCGATTTTCGGAGCATGCTCAGAATCAAGAGAAGGGCTAGCTTTCTCTAACTTATAACCCATTGCATCAGAATTAATGTTCGACCATTTTAGAACTTCCATGGAGATTTCTTTATTGAAGCCTGCCCCCATGCCTGAGATATCGACATAGTTTCCCCGAATTTTGTAAAGTTGCGGTAGAAAGTGTGTTTTCAGTACCGAGCGACCAATCGACTTCTGGGCGGCACTAATCATTTCTTCGTCCTTATTCGATAACTTGGCTTCATGCTGCACTATCGTCTCGAAATCGATCGGTGTCGGGTATTCATTGCAGGCAATTACGTTCTCATGATGAAAATCAAGGCCATCCAGCGAATAAAGCAAGGCGAGTAACGACCCGGACCTTAAGTAAAAACGAGAAGCTCCCTGTTCATCCCTGATAGCTTCCTGTTTCGCAAATTCTATCCAGCCATAATCGGGTCTTTGGACAATATGCAGTAACTTGAAATCATAGGGTGTCCCCCTTTCATTCAGCCATTGTACGAGATCAAAGTATCCAGCGTCTGGACCGAGATCTTTGGGTTTGTAGACCACTTTATGTGCTGTTTCAAACTCAGCGACTATCACGGTTCTTCCGTTGTCGTGGGGATCAGACAAGCCAGGCTTTAGGTGCGAGACCCGAGAGCTTTCCGGGATACCTAACTGGTCCCTCAGATCTTCTATATCCGTCGATAGCCTCTCGCCAAATTCGACAGCTATCTCTATCCATTGCCCAACGCGATGGACTAGATGACGGGCAAAAACCGGATATTCGCAGCAGATTGTTTCTAATCCGCCATCGAATAAACGATTAATAAAAATCTGGTAGTACTGTGTTGAATCTGAATTGCTGATAATCTCCCGGTAGTCCAGTCCTTCTAGTTGAAGCAGCGCTAGGTAAGTATTGAACTCGACTTCCAGGACTCGGCCACATGACTCGGCGAGACGGGATAACAAAAGCCTGTCCAAATCTGAGTTAGCCGTATCAAGGATTGGGGAATACCCTTCCTTAAGAGTCACCGAAGCTTTAGCTCTAGCAAATTGGACGATAGGGACAAAAAAGTCCTGGAATGGGATGGGGGCCTCCTCTTTTAAAAAGCCCCAGGCCTCTGGGTTATCCTGTGTTCTTGATTCTTGCGGAAATTTTCCCACCGCTTCTAGAATCTCTTTGAGCATATCTGTCCATGCAGGTGTGGGAATTTCTGAGAGCTCTTTGTCGGCGAGAATATCGTCTAGCTGTTCAATTTGAAGACCAGCTATTGATAGCCGGCGTTCGAACAGCGCTTGGTCACCATCCGATGATAACTGGCGCCATTTGTTCATTCGGGCAAGAATTCTCTCATCGAACTCTTTGCCAACAATGTTCTTCTTCTTGCCAGCGTCTTTAAAGCGCTCTTGCAGAGATAGCGCTTTGTGGTAAATCTGTTGTAACTCGAACGAAGTCAGCATTTTATGGTCCTTAGTCGATTATCAGACAGTTTTGAATCAGTCATCAGTGGTATTTTAATTTGATTGAATTGATGCAATCAGGGGTTAGGAAGTGCCTCTTAATAGAATCCTGAAGTCAAGGCTCTATATAGCCTCAGGAAAGATCGCGATCCCTCAGACTCCAGGCGGCGTAGTAACTTCCTCTTATCAGGCGTTTCTCACATTGAGATATATCTGAGCTCGCCGTTATCCTATTATGCGTTTTCCGAAACGGGGGCAACGATCAATTCAACTTTTCCGCAAAAAAACTAGTCTTGCCCTAAAAAGGGATATCGGAGCTTCACGTATAACTAATTAGTAGCACGATAGCATGCAGTCATATTCAGATTAAATCAAATTATAATTTGTTTGATCTTGACCAATTCCCTGTACGGTTGCCCCTAAAATAGTATACGATCGAGATCTAAACTGACCATCGTGAATCACGGGTGATTTGAGATTCAGCAAGAAATTATTGCGATGATATTGACTGGAAAGAATTAGATGAGGATCAATTGTTTCTGGTGCGCCGCTGTCATAGTTGCCCCTTCGATTGCATTTTCGGGGAACTTCAAAGAGTTCCCACTCGCGCTGACTACAAATTACTCAGTAACGCTAACTAAAGAGACAAACACGGATGCAATGGCCGACACAATTACTGCCGTGCGTGAAGATAGCCATGTTAACCCACTAGTCAGCCGGGACCTGAAGGAGTACCTTTCTGAGTGCCGAGATCTGATCAAGACAAAAGTAAAAGAAACCCGCACCCTTGGTAAGAAATGTTATCAAGATAAACTTGAAACCTTGATCGATTCTTCTGAAAGTTACCAGATTAATCAGGGATTGAGCGGCAATTATTGAGCGATTAAAGTGGGTTAATCGAGAAAATCCACAATACTTCTGGCCATTATGCTTTCCTACTTAGAGGCGCTTAATATTCAAGGTGTAACACCCGAAAAACTGGCGGGCAGTTTCGATCAGTCCGAACTCAATCATTTGGATCTTGGTCAATGCCAACTGAATCCCTCAGGTGTCCGCAGGCTTCTAAAAAGTCATGGTGTGGATTATTCCCCTCGCATCATGGCATACACCAGCCTCAAAGGCGGGACTGGTAAAACAACTTCTAGTGTGACCACTGCGGTGCGGGCAGTGGATTATGGTTTTCGCCCGTGCATTCTCGATTTGGATTCCCAAGGTTCAGCATCGCTAGCACTAGGTGTTCTACCCAACGAAGATGATGAAGTGTTTGTTGATGTCTGGCAAAAGCCGAGTGAACACATCCCACAAGCGCTCCGGGCACATCCAACTGGAGTCTCAATTCTGCCGTCGAGCCTAGATAATAGCCTCTTGGATGTGCAGCTGGTAAATCCAAATGCCCAGAAAAATGCTGTTCGGGACGTGTGCTCTGCAATCTTTGAAAACGGCTTCGACCTGATTGTGATTGATTGCCCCCCATCTCTTGGTACAGCAGTCATCTCGACAATCTGTGCTGCAAATATGGTGGTAATTCCGACTAACAGTGATCAATTCTCCTTGAAAGCTGTTGAATTGACTATTCAGGAAATCAAGGCAATTTGTGAAACATTTGGATTGCCCATTCCACTCGTAAAAGTGCTTTACACTAAGTTCGACAGAAGAATTAGGCTTGCCCACGATATGCTTGATCTATTGTCCAAACGATATCCTGAACAACTCATTGTTCCACCTATTCGTACCAGCAGTGAATACGCAAAACAATTACAGGTTCAAAAAACAGTTTTCTCGGGGCGAAGGAAGAGCGTCGCTCGAGACGATTATGATTCCTTTATTCGAGCGCTCTTCCAGTTGAGAATATCTGATTCCCCACAGACTAGTAGTCCGGTTGAGGATTGTTGAGGCCCCATCACAGGCTTCTCGTTATTGCCTGACGTCTCCCTAGTGTAACTAGGATCACTTCGGATTTTAATGGCCGTGTAGCCCCACCAAGATCCTTATGTTAAGGTTCTCTTATCAGTAAATAGTGCATTGCTGAGTGACTATTAATACTTAATTGATAATTGCTAGGAGAACCCCATGAAAACATCCATCTTTGATATGAACTTCACCCTGCCGCCGATGGTTGAGATGACTGAGGTGGAGAAGGAGATGCCAACAGTCACTTGGTTGTTATTTACCGATGCCCCCTGCTGGCTCTGTTAGGAGAACCCCTTGAAAACATCTATCTTTGATATGAACTTCACCCTGCCGCCCATGGTTGAGATGACTGTGATGGTTA
>CAJWJL010000091.1:0-8194 GCA_913042135.1 uncultured Chloroflexota bacterium
ATAAGAGAAAACCTTACAGAGCCATTCTTCACACAATCAGACAGTAGGGTCATCGTGCCAAGTACTCCGGGGCTTGGCATCGAGATTGATGAATCGGTACTCGAACGTTTCACACGCGGCGAAGTCGTTGTGACTGATAAACCCTCTGTCGGCCAACGAGTCTTTTAGATACCTGCACCATCAGTACAAATACGAGGCAACCATGAAGATCACAGACCTTAGCGTGACACTGTTCAAGTGGGAAGGCATACCCACGATTAACTACAGTCCGCTGTCAGGCAAAATAGGTGGAGAGTCCGATCTCGGACTTGTGACCATATCTACCGATGAGGGAGTTGAAGGTCATGCATTCCTTGGCAGCTCAAGTCAACCCGCAAGCCTTGACGCCAACTCACTCATTAAATTCGTGAAGCCAGTTCTCATAGGTGAAAATCCGTTGAACCGAGAACTTCTCTGGCAAAACATGAACATGGTTATCAGAAAGGCGGGTATACGTGTCATAGGCGCATGCGACGTAGCTCTGTGGGATATCGGTGGAAAGATCGCCAATATGCCAATACATCAGATGCTTGGATCCTACAGATCAGAGGTGCGAGCATATGCATCATCAACGGTGCACCAAGATCCAGAGATTTACGCTAATGAGGCTGCGAGCATGAAATCCGACGGATGGACCGCGTACAAAATACATCCGCCAACCGATCCAGCACTTGACATCGAATGCTGCCGGCAGATCAGAGAAGCAGTAGGCGATGATCACACGCTGATGCTCGATTCAACCTGGGCCTATGACTATCCTTCAGCTGTGCGGGTGGGCAGAGCGATACAGGAAATGAACTACTACTGGTACGAAGATCCACTTGCAGACGATGATATTTACAACTACACAAAGCTCCGCCAGCAACTACACATCCCGCTTATGGCAACTGAATATTCGCCGGGCGGATTCACAGCATATGCACCCTGGTTAACGGCTCAAGCAACGGATTACCTTAGAGGGGATGTCGCTGTAAAAGGTGGAATTACAGCCCTGATGAAAACTGCCCATCTGGCAGAGGCATTTCATATGAATTATGAAGTTCACCATGGCGGCAACTCGCTGAACAACGTCGCAAATATGCACGCTATTATGGCAATGAAAAATTGCGAGTTTTTCGAAGTACTACTCCCGTCTGGGGCTCAAAAGTACGGGCTCGCCGAAGAGATAGATATTGACTCCAACGGCAATGTCCACGCATTCACCGGCCCGGGACTTGGTGCAGAGATCGACTTCGACCTTATAGAGCATCATAAAGTTGGAGTTATCAGCTAAAAATAATGATGGCGTTCTCGCAATAAAACAATCAATAACTTATACCCAATATTCTTAGAATCCGGTCAAGCGATACTTCACATTAAACCATGGAACAAAAATTGACAGAAAACGAAACGATAAATGTACCTGCAGCGGACCCTGCGAAGGCAAAAAGCTACGAACGAGTGAAGCTGGTTATGTCTCTGGTTTCAATGGCGCTTAATTTCGTTATCCCAATACTGTTCCTGCTCCTCGGCGGATCTGAAGCTATCAGAAACCTTGCTGAAGGCTGGACAGGTTCGGCAGCACTAATTGTTGTGATCTACCTGTTGATCTCGGGTGCAGGCTTGCAGGCGATTGAATTCCCTTTCGAAATTTTCTCGGGATTTATAGTCGAAAAAAGATATGGACTGAGCAAGATTTCGATCCGCGGCTGGCTATGGGACTGGTTTAAAGGAACAATGATTCAAACGGTATTAACCGTCGTATTGATTTCTGGAATCTACTGGCTTCTGCGTTCCCAGCCGGAAATGTGGTGGGTATGGGCAGCGATCGGTGCGATAGTTCTGATGATAATCATGATGGCGCTTGTTCCTATAGTACTAATGCCGCTTTTTTACAGGTTCGAACCAATCCCTGAAGGCGAGCTTAAGGACAGATTATTTGCCCTGGCCGACCGAATAGGCACCAATGTAAAAGGTGTCTATGTGTGGCATCTGGGGGATAAGTCATCAAAGGCCAACGCCGCCGTGACAGGCTGGGGGAGGACCAGAAGAATCATCATTTCTGACACCCTGATCGAATCAAATACAGTGGAAGAAATTGAAGTGGTTATGGCACACGAGCTGGGGCACCATGTGAGAGGAGACGTGTGGAAAATGCTGGTTGTACAGGCCGCTCTGGTATTCATAAGCTTTTTTGTAATCGACCTGGCATTAGTAGCGTGGATAGATGCTCTCGGGCTAAGAGGAATTGCCGATATCGCAGGTCTGCCCCTCGTACTCATAGTCGGTGCGGGCGTCTCACTTATCGCTCTTCCGATTGCAAACTGGCTATCACGTAAAGCCGAGACCTCAGCTGATATGTACGCATTAAATCTGACAGGTATGAAAGATGATTTCATATCGGCTATGACCAAGCTCGGCGATCAAAACCTCTCACAAAAACAACCCAACGCAGTCGTCGAGTTCATATTTCACTCTCATCCATCGATCCAACACCGAATCGACAACGCTAACGCGTGGTCTACAACGGGTGCTGAGAAATTAGAGAAAAGTCCGTGACTGAATTCAACCCAAAGACCGAAATTTCTATAAAAAGGGATAAGTTTCTGGTCAACGGCACACCGACCAACGAAACAACCACCTTCCGGGGCATTTCGATGGAAGGCTTGATGATGAACAGCCGGATGGCTAACGCGGTGTTCGACGACGATAACGAGCTCACTCGACACCTCTGGGCTTATCCAGACAATGAAAAGTGGGATGCCGACCGTAACACAAACGAGTTGATCGAAATGCTTCCGACTTACAAGTCGAAAGGGCTATCTTGCATCGACGTGAATCTCCAGGGTGCTTCACCACTTGGCTACTATAAGTCCAGCCCAGAAGGTCTATCTGACTTGATGGCCCGAATCCGAACAAAATTCCCAGATGCAACTGAACCTGAAATATGGGCAGGACTCCCTGGCACACGTTCACAACCATGGAATTCTGGAGCTTTCACAGAAAATGGGGACCTGAAACCTGTCTTTATGAAGCGGGTAGGGAAGGTTATCGAGGCGGCCGATGAAATTGGAATGATCGTGTGCCTCGGACTCTTCTATTTTGGGCAGGATGAACGCATCAGTGATGAGAAATCTGTAAAAACAGCCGTCGAAAAAGCAACCAACTGGATTCTTGCCAAGGGATACACAAACGTACTTCTAGAGATCAATAATGAGTGCGATGTACCGCTCTACGAACACGAAATCCTATGTCCAGGCAGGGTTCATGAACTGATAAATCTTGCGAAATCTATATCCAAAGATGGAGCCCGACTCCTGGTCAGCACCAGCTTCACGAGACGAATGGTTCCGACAGAGAAAGTCATCGAATCATCTGACTTCATACTGCTACATGGGAATGGGATGCACGATCCGGTGGAAATCACCAACAGAGTCAAAGAGACCCGCAATGCAAATTCCTACAAAGGTCAGCCTATCTTTTTCAACGAAGATGATCATTTCGAATTTGAAAATGAGTCAAACAACTTTGTAGCTGCCCTCGAACAAAAGGCCGGATGGGGATTCTTCGATCCTGGATCTGGAGCGGGAGGAACGGCTGCTTACGGAAATTACGTCGACGGATACCAGAATCCGCCCATCAACTGGACAATCAACACCCCTCGCAAAGAAAGTTTCTTCTGGATCCTTTCGAAGCTGACCGGCAGGTAATCCACACGAAAGTAAAGGAATCCCAAACAATGTCCCCATCTCAAAATATCTCTCTCGAAGGAAAGGTTGCGTTTATAAGCGGAGCGTCAAAAGGAATAGGTGTTGCAATATCCAAGGCCTTCTCCAATGCGGGGGCTGACCTCGCGTTAACGGCCCGCAACGCTGAAGAATTAGAACAAACCGCAGAGTCAGCACGAAAATCTGGATCAAAAATCTGGACACAAACAGCCGAAATGGCAGATGCACAAGAAGTTAAATCTCTCGCCGAAGATACGCTAAAACATTTCGGCCGAGTAGACATACTGGTCAATAACGCAGGCGTGACAATCCCTCAACCAATCCTTGAGGCGGAAATAGAAAATTTCCACACCATCATCAACGTGAATGTCCTGGCTCCCCTGCTTCTAACACAGGCGTTTGCCCCGGGAATGATCGAACAGGGGCACGGGAAAATTATCAACATTTCTTCTCGAGCCGCGATTCGGGCATTCCCAACCGGAGGGATCTACAGCGCCTCAAAGAGTGCCTTGCAGCTTCTCACCCAGACCATGGCAGTAGAGTTCGGACCGCACAATGTTCAGGCAAACTGCATCGCTCCTACGGTGACAATGACCCCTATGGGCGAGAGTGCCTGGCCTCCGAGTCCTCGAAGAGATGTGAAACTTAGTCGTATTCCGACAGGACGATTTGCAGAAGCTGAAGAAGTTGCGTCCGCCGCACTGTTCCTGGCATCGTCTCAATCCGACTTCATCAGCGGCGTTGAGTTACCAATCGACGGCGGTGAGGGAGCCGGGTAAACCAGGGCGATACGAATGTACGTTAAAAATCGACTTTAACAACAAACAAAACACTGTAAAGACCATCACGATGGGCCGGGCCGTAGAGTCGACCTCTATCTACCGATATCGATGCGCATAAATGTTTCGGCGAGTTCGACTCCGTGTTCCTTTCCGGCTTCACCTAAGCGTTTACGAGATCTAGCGTCCCGTTCATCACTCCGCTCTCCGACCTGGCTAACGTGGGAGTGCAGGGCGTCTTGACGGGTCTCAAAGAAATCCGTTATATCAACATAGTGATTGGGCTTTTCGGGTCTAAATAACCAGACCTCCTGAACCTTGTGCGGCTCGAGGCCTTCGGCAAGATGCTCAGGATAGGCTCCATGATCGCGGGCATATGGAAACACCGCGTCCAATGCCACGCGTCCCGTAATCGAATGGTCCCGATGACGTATGTAGTTCCTGTAGGGATCTATCGTTAATAGCAGTCGTGGTTTGTGTATGCGAATTACACGAACAAGCTTCTCACGAAACTCATCATTGTCTTCAAGCCCCTGATCCTTGAGCCTTAAAAACTCAACACCGGCAAGGCCATACGCCTTCGCTGCATTAAGGGTTTCCAGCTCTCGGGTCGCTGCTAAGTCTTCCGGTTTTATCGATCGGTCACTGGTGCCCTTATCGCCGTTTGTACACACGACCAACACCACTTTTTTACCTTCCGCACACCACTTGGCGATGGTGCCGCCGGCAGCAGATTCTGAATCATCTGGATGCGGTGTCACCACGAGTATTGAGTCGGGTTCGTTTTCTGACATTTGTCTTCCTGATCGTATTTATGGACCTATTGCAATTCCATTCTTCAATTGGAATTCCACTAGCCGCATATGTTCAATGTCTCTCGCCACATTCAAAGTGCGGAGGCGTTCTCTATTTCAATTGCGTGAAGTTCGCCTGCCGGCGTAAATCCCAGCACGCGCCCATAAAAGCAAAGTTCCCCTTCGAGGGATGCGATTATGTTCTTGGATTGCCGGAATCCGTGCTGTTCCCCCTCAAACATCATGAGTGAGAAAGGTATGCCCTTATCCCGCAAGGCCCCTGCCATGATCTCTGCCTGCGAAGGAGGGACAATTTTGTCCTCAAGTCCTTGGAGTATAAGCATCGGACATGACAGTCGATCGGCGAAATTAATGGCTGACCGATCATGATAAAGCTGTTTTGCCTCAGGGTAGGGACCTATAAGACTGTCGAGGTAGCGGGATTCGTACTTATGAGTATCACCTACGAACACGCTAAGATCGGCAATACCATAGTATGTCGCTCCTGCTGCAAACCTGTCATGAAAAGTCAGTGCGTTTATAGTGGTATATCCACCTGCTGAACTGCCCTTAATAGCCACGCGGTCGGTATCGATAAGGCCCTGGCCTGCTAGGTAGTCTGCCGCTGCAATACAGTCGTCTGTGTCATAAACACCCCAGTTGCCTTTTAATGCGTCCCTAAACACCTTCCCGTGACCCACGGAACCGCGGTAGTTCACATCGACAACAGCGAACCCTCTGCTGGTCCAGAACTGCGTCGAGAGATTCAGAGAAGCACTGGTCGCGCTGGTAGGCCCGCCATGGCTGATAACAAGTAGCGGCGGTTTCTCCGAATCATCAGACTCAAAAAGCGGATTGGTTGGGGCATAGTAAAACGCATGCGCCTCGCCATCCTCCGTTGTCGGAAACTTAATGGCCTCTGGAACGGACAGATATAACCCATCAAGATGAGTATCGCTCGACGACTTAAGGACCTCGGTGCTTCCATCACCCAAGCTTGCACATACAACTTCAGCGGCAGATGTAGGAGAAGATCCTACGTACACCACATGAGTTTCGTCGAGGACCGTTACATCTGCAATCGACGTATGCGGAACCAAAATCTGAGAGCGAACCTGGCCATCCAGGCCAATTTCACGAAGACGCCCGTTCCCGTCCTTTGAGTCCTTCAGCACGATTCGGGTATCACCTTCGGAAAGAAATGCATAAGTCCGAAGGCCAAACTGCCATGCGGGACCACCATGGTCGCTCTTTTCCGAAAGTATCGATGAGGAGATACCATTTTCCAGCTTTGCAAGATTCCACCAGCCTGACTCATCGGTTATGAAAACCAGTGTCCCGTCGGGGCCCCATTCGGGCTGGACGATGCTTGTAGACCGATCCCCAGCCACATTTCTTTCGTTGGATACCGAGCCTGATACAGAGTTGAAATCAGCCACCCACAGCTCGCATCCATCCCATGGCATGTCGGGATGGTTCCAGGAAAGCCAGCAGACACGATCACCTGAAGGACTTTGCCTCATCGATGAGTAGAAATCGTACCCCGAGGCAAGGATGTTTACTTCACCGGACCCGTCTGTTTTCACCGCCACCAGTTCATTATCAGCTTCCTCATTTTCGAAATGACGCTCCCTGACACACAAAATCCAGTTCGAGTCATTGCTCAACACCAGATCAGCATATCTATCACCCTGATCTATATCAGGTTCAGCAGTGATCGCAACAGGAACACCGCCTTCGGTCACGCTATAGATTCTCTGGTCATCCCAGTTTGTAAAGTAAATCACTCCATCCTGAACGGCAAATGAGGCGCCACCATATTCATGAACCGCGTTTCGAGCGTTGAACGGGGTCGGATTAATATCTATTACCGATCCATCGGGAGTTCGCCTGACTACGACATGACGCCCCGACTCCTCCGGACGACCCTCAAGCCAGTAGGTATCCGAACCATCTACACGAACTTCACCAAGCCGAAGCCCTCCCTGGGTGATGAGTTCAGCTGTTACAGGCGAATCCCATGAGCCGAAAGGCGATATCGTTTTAGCAGACATAGAAAACTCCAGTGAAACGGACTAGTCGAGTGGAAGAAGACTGCCAGATGGAATCTAAACCGGCAACGGCGCACGTTCACGAAATAGATCGAAACGTATTTAAATCAGGACCTGTATTGTAATCAGTGCTACAGCTGCCCAGATTATTAGAGTTATTGAGCTCTTCGACTCCCAGTAGACACAAGTACCCTTTGACAAAAGGCATGTAAAATTCGGCGATAACGTGAACATCCATTTGTTACCAGAATCTCAACGATTGCTACTTGTCGCACACTCGCATGCAATGCGAAAAAGGAAGCAAAGAGCCTGAGAAAGTTGTGAGACCGCGTTGAATCGGGCTCAATGGAATTGAAAGATCTCGGTAAAACTACGTCACTTTTTACCTATGGCAAATCAGAAAGCCCGTCGGTTACAGTCCAGAACTGTGAGCAGCCGAAAGAGGCTGACGGCGCCGTATAACTGAACGAGCAAACGTCATATCCGTTACCAATAACGTCTCCTGCCATGTCAAACGTGTGTTTACCGGACGCCCCCTCAAATCCAATACCTGTTTTTGCAACTGCTGCAGCGGCATCAGATTCCGACGACAATAAAGCCATACCAATCAACAAGACCGAGTCGTACGTCTCATGCGTGTACAGTGCCCCTGCGGGTCCCCCCGCCTTACTCCATGCTGATTCAAACAGGCTTTTCTGCTCAGAGTCCCCAGCCTGTCGCGGCCTTGTCGCAATAATTCCATCCAGCGTGCTCGGATCAGCAGATGCGTCAATAAACCCTGCGTCAGCGACGGTATCTGCCCCAAATCTGAGGCCCTTAAAGCC
>CAJWJL010000092.1:0-8025 GCA_913042135.1 uncultured Chloroflexota bacterium
CATTAATTATGTCGATCGGCACGACACCTCGACATCTCAATCCGGCCGTACAGTCCGGAATTGCCACTGGTGCACCCGGCGCACAGCTTTTTGCGACATTGGTCCGGTTTGATGATCAATGGAATGCTCATCCCTATCTTGCTAAGTCATGGGACGTGTCTGACGATTCAAGAACAGTGACTTTTCAACTTGTTGAGGGTGCCACATTCCATGACGGAAAACCGATCACCTCAGGCGATGTAGCATTTTCGATAAAAACAATAAAAGAGAATCATCCGTTTAAAACGATGTTTGGTGCGGTAGAAAGTGTCGAAACACCGGACGCGAATACAGCCGTATTCAAATTATCAAAACCACACCCAGCTCTAATGCTGGCACTGTCTTCACAGCTAGGATCGATAATCCCGGAACATATTTATGGTGATGGGCAAGATCCAAAGAAACATCCACGTAACTCTGAAAACGTAGTTGGTTCAGGGCCGTTTAAATTCGTTGAGTTTGTTCGAGACCAACATATTATCCTAGAGCGGAATGAGAATTTCTTTATTGAGGGCCGACCGTATTTAGACAAGATCGTCATGCGGATCATCAGAGATCCTTCCGCAAGATCGCTCGGTAGAGAAAATGGCGAAATCTATATGTCTGCCTTTGAGTCACTGGCACAGGATATTCTGCATGCCCAGGGTGTTCCACATCTAACTGCAAGTGACCAGGGTTATGCGGCAATTGGGCCTATCTTTTGGTATGCGTTTAATACAAAAAAAGAGCCACTAAGTGATGTGCGGGTGCGACAGGCGATCGCTTACGCGATTGATCGCGATTTCCTTATGAACGCCATCAGCCAGGGTACAACTAAAGCGGCATATACTGGTGTGCATCCCGATAGTATTTTTCACGAGCCCAATGTCGAGCATTACGATTTAGATCTCGATAAGGCCAACGCTATACTTGATGACGCAGGCTATGCACGGGGTAGTGACGGTATGCGATTTCCTTTGACAGTTGACTTTGGTTGGCCTGGGGCAAAGCCAAACGCTGAATATCTAAAACCTCAGCTGAAAAAGATAGGAATTGACATTGAGGTGCGTACATCCGCGGGATTTGCTGCGTGGGCGAAGACTGTTTCGAATTGGGAGTTCGATATCACAACAGATATTGTTTTCAACTGGGGTGACCCAGTTATCGGTGTCCATCGAACTTACGTGTGTGATAACGCAAAGAAGGGCGTGATTTGGTCTAATACTCAGCGGTACTGTAACGAAGAGGTCGACGCCTTATTGGATAAAGCTGGTCAGGAAAATGATCAGGGCAAACGGATTGCTTACTATTCAGAAGCACAGAAGTTGATTGCGCAGGACGTACCGATCTACTTCACAGAAACGTTGCCGTATCATACGATCTACAATCATACCAAGGTAGGGAATCCACCGAACACAATATGGGGTACATGTGCTCCTATGGATGAGGTGTACCTGAAGAATTGATATTTGATAGTTAGATGTGACACAGAAATGCCTGCTGCTTGTCAGCAGGCATTTCTAATTTTGTCCCATAAACTAATCACATATCCAAGACATAATAATTCTCATGCAGTTTTTTATTGCCACAGTTAAGCGAGCCGGATTTGGTCTGGTATTGCTTGTCGCCGTGTTGGCATTGAACTTTTTGTTGATGCATATCGCTCCAGGCGATGTCGCAGACACTATTGCTCAGGATGCCGGGGGGTTAGATGCGGAGGTGATGGAGCAGATTCGCAAAGATTACGGGCTCGATCTCCCATTGTGGCAACAGATGGCAAAGTATTTTTGGGGTGTGGCGCAACTAGATCTTGGTTATTCATTTTATTACAACGAACCCGTTACCAAACTTATATTAGAGAAGTTACCAGCCACGCTTTTGTTAGTGATCAGTGCTCAGGTTCTGTCGATATTTTTGGGTGTAATGCTTGGGGTTATGGCGGCTCGTAAGCCAACAGGAATGACGAGTCATTTTGTGACCGTGTTGTCGTTGGTTGGCTATGCAGCTCCGGTATTTTGGACTGGGATCATGTTGATAATCCTGTTTTCCGTGATGGTGCCGATATTCCCTATAGGGAGCATGGTCGACGTATCTGTTGAAAGGGAAGGAATTGCTTATGCGATGGACGTTTTACGCCATCTTGTTTTGCCAGCGGTAACTTTAGGTTCAATTTTTCTTGCGCTTTACAGTAGGTTGTCGAGGGCCAGCATGTTAGATGTGTTGGGGTCTGATTATGTTAGAACAGCGCAGGCAAAAGGTTTGTCGGAATTTCAGGTTGTTTACAAACACGCATTACGTAACGCACTGCTTCCAGTCGTTACAACTGTTGGTTTGGTAATGTCTGGAATTGTGTCGGGTGCAGTCCTGGTTGAGACCGTGTTTAGTTGGCCTGGACTGGGCACCTTGGCTGTCCAGTCAATTATCGCGAGAGACACGCCGACGATTTTAGGCATTTTGTTCTTCTCTTCTTTGGTGGTTGTCGTAGCGAATCTTTTGACTGATATGGTGTATCGAATTATCGACCCCAGGATTAAGACCTCGGGTGGGAGCAATTTGTAACTGTGACCGAAAACTTAGAAGAACGAGGCTTCGGACAAAAAGAAATGGGATTTGTCCAGGTAGAGCACCCGTTTAAAGAGACTGTTCGCATGTTTGCTACAAACTATGCTGCAGTTGCAGGGTTTGTTGTCTTGGTGATCATCGTCCTTGTGTCGCTGTTAGGTCCTTTCATTTATACCACTGACCCTTGGGAGATGGTGTGGTCGCCGTTTAGTCCACCGGGGGCTAAAGGGTTTCTTTTGGGAACAGACTATTTAGGTCGTGATCTTGTGGCTCAAATTATTCACGGTGGAAGGGCAACGATCGCAGTTGGCTGTGCTGCTGCGTTGTTGAGTGTATTAATAGGTATTACTTTCGGTGCTTTGTCTGGATTCTATCGAGGATGGGTGGAGGAGCTGCTGATGAGAATCACAGAATTCTTTCAAGTGCTGCCGACGTTGCTATTTTCCATGGTTCTTGTAGCCTTGTTTGGTGCTTCATTACCGATGATTACGTTTGCTATTGGTATTGTTAGCTGGACCGGTGTTGCCAGGGTTACACGAGCTGAATTTCTCAAAATTCGTGAACTTGAGTATGTTACGGCTTCCCGATCTGGTGGGGCAAAAGCGCCTACCCTAATATTCAGAGTAATTCTGCCAAATGCGCTGCCACCAATCGTGGTGCAATCTGCATTGTTGGTCGGTTTCGCTATCTTGTTTGAAGCGGGGCTGAGTTTTCTGGGATTAAGTGACCCGGACGTAATGAGTTGGGGAGCTATGATGGGAAACAATCGCCCGTTCATTCTGCAGCATGCATTCACCATTATGTATCCGGGGTTAGCAATTTTTATTACCGTGTTGGCTATCTCACTGGTCGGGGACGGTTTGAATGATGCGCTAAACCCAAAGCTGCGGAAACGGTGATGGTAGAGCCTCTATTGTCTGTTAGAAACTTGACGGTTGAGTTTGCGATTCGTGATGGTGTGGTGCCGGTGATTGATGATCTCTCATTCGATCTAATTCCTGGTGAAACATTGAGTCTGGTCGGGGAATCCGGTTGTGGTAAAAGTATGACGGCGCTTGCGATTATGGGATTGATCCCATCCCCCCCAGGAGTGATATCTGCAGGTTCGATACTATTCCAGGGTGAAAATTTAGTCCAAGCAACAGGTCGGAGATTGCGCGAGATCAGAGGCAATGAAGTGTCGATGGTTTTTCAGGAACCCATGACATCTTTAAATCCTGTCTATACGGTAGGTGAACAAATAGCAGAAACGTTAAGACGTCACCAGGGGCTAACACGAAGTCAGGCCCAAGCCCAGGCCATTCAGATGATCGATGCTGTACAGATACCTCTGCCAGATCGTCGTGTCAATGATTACCCTCATCAGTTATCGGGTGGAATGAGACAGCGTATTATGATTGCGATGGCACTTGCTTGTCGGCCCAAGATTCTGATTGCAGATGAACCGACAACGGCACTGGATGTAACTGTACAAGCACAAATATTTGACCTCATGCAGAATTTACAACGGGAGACAGGCGCAGCAATAATTCTTATCACTCACGACATGGGGTCTGTAGCAGAGATGGCTGAGCGAGTCGTCGTTATGTACGCCGGTCGTAAGATCGAAGATGGTCACGTCGAAGACATTCTGTTGCGACCACGGCATCCTTACACTCGGGGATTGATAGCGTGTGTCCCACATTTGCTCGATAAGGTAACAAGCGACAGACCTTTTCTGCAGGAGGTTCCTGGGGTGGTGCCTCCGCTTTCTGATTTTGGCTTTGATGGTTGTATGTTTGCTCCACGATGTGATTTGGTGCGTGATGTTTGTTGGCAAGAGAGACCTGCCGATACAAATTTAACTAAGAAGCAAAGTGCGGCATGTTGGGATCTAGTAACCAGCAATGAGTCGGCCAATGCTTGAAGCAACCTCGATGCTGGAGCTTCGTGATGTGGAGGTCCGCTTTAATCTTAAGCGAACCGGATTATTTGGTGCAGTGCCACAGTTGCGGGCGGTCGATGGTGTCTCGTTGTCGGTCCAACAGGGTCAGACAATGGCAATAGTCGGTGAATCGGGTTCAGGAAAGACCACACTGGCACTAGCCATTGCTCGACTAGTACCTGTGGCATCAGGCGAAATACAGATGGGTGATATTGATTTGCTTAGCTTAACTGGCGAGTCGCTCCGTACTCATCGTCAGAACATGCAGTTTATCTTTCAAGACCCTTACTCTTCATTGAATCCTAGATTGCGTGCCCAGGATATTGTTCGGGAGCCATTGGATCGTTTAGCGATCGGATCGGTAGATAGTCGAAACCAACGCGTTCAGGAAACGTTTGAGCAAGTCGGTTTGCGCCAGGACCAACTTCGGCTGTTTCCTCATCAATTCTCGGGTGGCCAACGCCAAAGAATTGGTATAGCTCGCGCAATCGCTTCTCGCCCTAGCCTGGTGATCTGTGATGAGCCAGTTTCAGCACTAGATGTGGGTGTTCAGGCGCAGATACTTAACTTGCTTCGTCGGCTACAGAAAGATTTGAATTTGACATATCTTTTTATCTCTCACGATCTTGGGGTTGTTCAACATATGTGTGACAGTATTGCTGTGATGTATATGGGAAAAATAGTTGAAGAATCAGACCGTGAGTCGCTGTTTAATAATCCTCAACATCCGTACACCAAGGCTTTGCTGTCTGCTGTACCGTCAGCGAATCCAAATCGTAGAAACCGGCGGCGTCGCACAACCATCACTGGTGATCCGCCGAATCCGATCGATTTACCGCCTGGTTGTCGCTTCGCTTCACGCTGTCCAGTCGTTGAAGAACGCTGCAGGTCAGTTGAACCCGAGTTCAAGTCGCTTAATCCAGCGCACCATGTTGCCTGCCACCTGGTCTAAGAAGTAGATCAGCGTTTTGTTTTAACTGGCGGGTTGCTACGGATGCTTATTGAGTCGAGAAAGGACCGTAGATTTTAGGATCAGTGTCCGTAGGCATTCCTTTAGTACCAATCAATACAACCTTAGAGGAACGTTCGGAGGTAATAGAGCTATGCTCTAAGTGGTAAGTTCGCCCCACTTTCTGCCAAACCCACTGTTGATGTGGTGATTCGGTAAAAGATATGACTCCCTTGCCACGGATTACGGATGGAGGTAAAGCTGTTGCCCAGCTTTCAAAAATATGTCGATCTAATGGTTTACTATGCTGAAGGACACAACTGTGAAACTGATCATGTGTGTGGCCATGCCCGTGGTCTGAAGTGGCTTTGGTATCAACCAATGCCATATCTTTCTCAGCGATTGATGATGCCATATGTATACTGTCAAACAAGGGGCGGGGATCAAAATTATCCTGATCATTGATAAGTAGTGCGCAGTCCGAATGGTGCTTGTTGAGTGTTTCCCTGACGGCCTCTACGGTTGTTTGACTGGCAAGGTTTGCTTTGTTGATGAGCAGGATATCTGCTTCTTTGACCTGGGTAAGTACCGCGTCTTTAATCATTGAATCCGTCAGTTGATTGTGAAATTGAGGTGCATCTACCAATACGATGGCTCCATTGGGGGACAGGCCTGGATCCAGTTTTGCGATATCCATAATCCGCCTTGGGTTTGATACACCACTGGCTTCAACAACCATTTGATCGAACTGATCGGCTCGGTCCATGACCGTGGTCAATGTGCTGATAAAGCCGTCGGCCATACTGCAGCACATACACCCATTGGCAAGTGCGATAGTTTCCCCATCGTGCGCTGTTATGAGGTGCTCGTCGATGCTCAGTTCGCCGAAATCATTAACCAATACGGCATAGCGTGTTTGCGTAGTCAGGTTAAGCAGGCGGTTTAATAGTGTGGTTTTCCCTGACCCGAGGAATCCGCCTAATACCGTGAACGGTAAAGTTGACGACTGAAACTCACTCATTTGGCTGTTAGTTGCTGTGTTGAGAAGCAGGTCTTGGGGTGCCGTCTACCACAGTTCCCCAAACGGCGATGTCTTTCAGTGCTTCGACAGGTACATCGGTGGGGTCGTCTTCAAGCACCGCAAAATCTGCAAATTTTCCTGACTCGATGCTACCAACGAGATGGTCAAGGTGTAAGGTAAAAGCAGCGCCGAGCGTGATCGCATGCAACGCATCATGCACCTCTATGCGCTCGCTTGGTCCAAGAACTCGGCCGCTTGCTGTTTGTCGATTAACGGCACACCAGGCAGTAAACAGCGGATCTAGAGGTGTCACGGGTGCGTCAGAATGGATTGTATAAGGCACACCGAGTCGTTTTGCTGTGCCGCAGGCATCCATACGAGAGGCGCGGTCTGGCCCCATCGTCAGACTGTAGTGTTGATCTCCCCAATAGTAGATATGGTTGGTAAATAGGTTTGAACAAATTCCTAATTGAGCCATGCGCCGGAACTGTGCTTCGTCGGCCATCTGGCAATGTGTGAGTGTGTGACGGTGATCAGGTCGCGGATTTTTGTGCAGTGCTGCTTCGATTGCGTTGATCATTAGTTCTGATGCTTCGTCGCCATTGGTGTGCATGTGCATCTGGAGACCGGCGGCGTGGTAAGCCTCAACCATGTCGGTGAGTGTTTGCGGTGGCAAGTTCCAGATGCCATTTGGCTTACCGTTGATATACCCTGGCCACTTCAGGCGTCCCGTAAATCCTTGAATAGAACCGTCTGTCATGATCTTGCATAAGCCAAGGTAAAGCTTGTCGTTATTGTGCTGCTTTAGTTTAGAAACATGGGCGGGCCCATCTTGGATAGACATTGTTAGTGCAGCCGCGGCTGGCACTAATCGCAATGGGTAATCAGTATTTTGTGTAACCTCTACATAGGATTGGATGTTCTGATCTTGAACCCGGGCATGCAGGTCGGTTGCCGTCGTCACACCGACATTGGTTGCGGTATTTGCAAAGGTCCAGAGATCCTTGCTGTTGATTCCATCAAAGCGACGTGCATCGGTCACCTTATAGGCCATATATTGTGCTGCCATTTCCCCAAGTTCTCCAGTTGGATTGCCATCGGCATCTTTCATGACGCCTTCGACGTCGGTACTTGAGGTAATACCAGCCAGTTCAAGCACCTTGCGGCTGGCATTGAGTAGGTGCCCATTTGAATGTTGAACCATGATACGTCGGTCGCGAGAAACTTGGTCTAGATGTTCTAGAGTCATGCGGACGCCATCGTCAAAATAGATTGGGTCAAATCCCCAGGCAACCAAAGTCTGTTTGGGATCATCGAGCGTGCGCTCAATTTCTATAAGTCGCTCAATTACCCTATCAAGGGTTTTTATTCCCGGCCACAACCGCCCGTCGGGGCCAGTACGATCAAAAAATCCAACATAGGTATTGTCCCAGACAGAACCGTTCATTGCGTGGCAGTGGGCTTCCACAAATCCTGGAACTAGAACTTTGTCAGCGAATGTCTCATTCAGTGTGTAATCACCCCAATGCGCAAGTTCATCAAGTGAGCCTA
>CAJWJL010000093.1:0-7924 GCA_913042135.1 uncultured Chloroflexota bacterium
TAATGGGTAGTCTGGACTGAACCGGCCTTCGACAACTCACCCGCAACTGGCGACAACTGCTCATGACCCGTCGTTACAGCGGCCCGCCGGGTCGTCGCCCACGAGCACGCCATCGACCGGCGGTGCGACCCTTCTCGAATAACGCCTCGAGTTCCTCACCGGTCAGGTTTAAGTGCTTCTCAATCGTAAAACCCTGCTCCTGCAGGGCCAGCGCCCCAGGCGCACTCTCAAGGTCCGGCCAGGCGACATTCTGATAATCCGCCGAGCCGACCAATGATTCCAAGAAGGGCATGATCGTCGTGCATGGAACCGGAATCCACCCCAACTGGGAGCAGGTCGTACAGCCAATCCGCGTGGCGCTGACGGAGCACGGCTGGCATACCCTGTCGATTCAGATGCCGATCTTGCATAACGGCGCCGAGTTCGAAGAATACGTGCCGTTGTACCCAGAGGTTCCGCCGCGCCTGAAGGCGGCGGAGCAGTTCCTTAAGCAAAACGGTACTGAAACCCTGGTCATCGTTGCCCACAGCCAGGGCGCTACGATGTCGAGCTATTACCTCTCACGTAATGTGAACGACATCCAGGGTTTTGTGGCCATCGGTATGAGTGCGACGCAGAAAAACAGGGACGTCAACAGCGCGATTTCACTACAGACCATAAACATTCCGGTGCTTGATCTTTACGGTTCAGACGACCTCCCCGGTGTGCTCGAGACTGCAGTATTCCGAAAACAGGTCTCGGCACACAATGCGCAGTACAGTCAACAGGTGATCCAAGGTGCAAACCACTTTTTTGACGAGATGATCAGAGTGGTGGCAGACTGGAGTCGGCAGGTTTAGTAGGGTTGTGAGGGATAAGAGAACTCTAAACGTCGTCAATAATCTTCGGGTAACGAGGGCTTGTAAACTGAACAAGAATCGGAGTTGCTTATGACATTAAATATAACCGGTCATTGTCTATGTGGTTCGGTCAGTTTTGAATGCAGTGCTGAACCTATATTCCATGGCTCTTGTCATTGTGATGATTGTCGCCGCTCGAGTGGCAGTCTCTATGGTTCGTTCGTTTTTGTTCTGGCAGAATCCGTGACTATCACTGGTCAGACGCACTCCTATCAGCACAAGAGTGATCGGGGTAGCACCATGACCAAAGAGTTTTGCCCAACGTGTGGATCACAAATGTTTTCGTTGAACAGCCACTTTCCGGAACGTCGCGGAATAAGAGTGGGCATCATCGATGACGCCAGCTGGTTCAAACCAGATGCTTACTTATACAACTGTAAGAAATTGCCGCACACCCCCGTTGACCCCGAGATCACCGCTTACGAAAGATCGAGACCAGGTTAATTAATCAAGAATGTTTCCCATGAGCGTGGGGCAGATGTACCAATTCTGTTCATAATTAAAAGGGGTTGGTACTCAGTGTGACCAGAATGTGACTGATCAGTGACCTGACGATGGTAGCATCTGTACGATGAATTCTAGCTATGACGTGGTAATCATTGGCGGTGGAGTGAGCGGCAGCTCGACCGCCTATTTTCTTGCGTCTCAGGAATCGTTCGATGGCAAAGTGCTGGTTGTCGAGCGCGATTCCACATATGAGCACACACCTTCTGCACGCGCCATAGGCGGCATCCGTCAGCAATTCTCTACGCCCGAGAACATACTCATTGGTTTATTCGGTGCTTACTTCATCAAACACATTGAGCAATATCTCTCGGTAGACGACGGGGCCCCCGATATAGGATTCAAAGAAAGTGGCTACCTGCTGCTCGCAAGCCCAGAGGCACTACCCATGATGCACGACAATCACGCCGTCCAGTGCAAGCATGGGGCTGAGATTGCCTTCCAGTCACCATCCGAGCTCAAAGCCCGCTTTCCGTGGCTCAATACCGAAGATCTCGCGGGAGGATTTCTCGGGCTTAATAACGAGGGCTGGCTAGATCCCTACGGGCTGCTTCAGGCTTTCCGCCGGCGAGCTCGTTCGCTCGGAGTAACTTATATAGACGACGAGGCTATTGGCGTTGCTAGGCAGGGCTCCCGCGCCGGACCCATAACCTTGCGCGACGCTGGACAGATTGAGGCAGGAGTTGTGATAAATGCGGCGGGCGCCCGCGACGCTGCCCACATCGCGGGGCTAGTGGGAATCGAACTTCCGGTTGAGCCCCGAAAGCGTTGCGTGTTCGTATTCGAGTGCCGAGAGGCGATGGGTCGCATGCCGCTCACCATATTCACGAACGGCTTGGGAGTCAGACCTGAGGGACGCAGCTTTCTCTGTAACATGGCTCCCCCACCGGGGCACGACCCGGTAACCAGCAATGTTGAGGTCGACTACGGACTTTTTGACGACGTTTTGTGGCCCACATTAGCGCAGCGCATCCCTGCATTCGAATCGATCAAGCTCACGAACGCCTACACCTGCCACTACGATGTCAACACTCTTGATGGGAATGTCATTATTGGCCGCCCACCCGAGCTCGACAACTTCTATCTCGTGGCCGGATTCTCTGGACATGGTCTTATGCAATCTCCAGCAATCGGCCGTGCCATGAGCGAGCTCGTCACTTTTGGTGAGTACCGTACCCTCGACCTCACACGGTTCGGATACGAGCGGGTACTTACAGGAGAAAAAGTTCAGGAGACAAATTGCTATTAACAGTCCAGAGCAAAAAAGACAGATCGCTTCATAATGCCTATCCTACTCCTCTTTGTTGGTCGAATTCGGTTAACAGGTAGGACTATTGATGACTTTGAGACTTATTATGATACCGGTGAACTAGAAGAAGTGATCTCCGCGACCGTCCATTCTGGAACGCAGTTCGTATATTTCTCGATGTCCTCCCTTAATGGCACGACCTCGGAACTGCGGCGAAATTCTCGGAAGGCTTCCACATCTTCCCTGGTCTCAACGTAGAGCACGAATACACAAGGCGAGCGAAGGTCTTCTTCTTCCATCAGCACGCGCATGTCAAATTCTGCATGCATATGTAGGTAGCGAATGCGGCCGGCGAGCTGTTTCTGCGCAAGTGGAATGTGGTGTTTAATGTAGTAGTCTCGATCAAAATGCATGTCTTCTCTTGGAATGTATGTTGCACGGATCGAATACATACGAATACCTCCATTTGCTGTCCAATGTCCAGCTATTCATATCACATTTAATGTACAGATGCCTAAAGCACTCGAGACGAAACCAAAACGATCAGCAAGACGACGTGGGATGAACCAAAAACAAAGCGATCGCTATGTCTACGGCACACTCCGAAAAACGGGTTGGACGCCAAAGAAACGTAAGGCGTCATGCCGTTGCAAAATTTGCACGACGATTCAGAAGCCTATTGAAGAGCTGAGAACGGAGCTAGTTGAGCTGATAGGTGAGACCCAAAACCGGAAGTCGAGTACTTCCCGAAGAACCTCAACTGATACGCCAAGGGGCGTAGGGAATAAGGTACACCTCCACTGTGGCCGCCATCACATTCTACGGTAGATTACTGGTGACATACTGCGAATATCGGGTTAATGGAAGAAAGTAGGATTTGCAAGATGCGAACTGGTCAATGGATATGAAGAATTTACTTTTGTTGATTTTCCTGTCTGGACTAATGTTCTTCAGTGCGCCGGGGTTTTCTAAGGAACGCGACCGAGTGGGCGGCGATTTCAAAAGGTCTGATAATGACGGCGACGGCAAGCTCAGTCGCGATGAGTGGCGGCGGGGTAACTTCGACCGATTGGACGTGGACAAGGACGGATACCTGATCCTTCCGGAAGTGCGCTCAATCTACGAGGGCCACTCGAACAGGTCATACAACTGGCCGCCCCGTGGGTTCAACCGATCGGCACCGGAGAATGATTCCACCGTGGATAAGGATCTTGTTGATTGGGGCGCGCTCGAGCGCGAGACCCTATGCGCCATCAGTCGCGGGCGGAAATGCGAGATGGCGGCCGCGATCAAACGGGGGCTCTTCGAAACGGGGCTGGGGCCAGTGTTCCCCGCGGATGCAGTTTGCCACAGTATTGACGATTATTTCGCTATGGATTACACGTTCAAGCGTAAGCGGACAGCTTATCATGGTGGAATCGACCTGCCAGCACGTTGGGGAACACCCATGATCGCGGCGGCGGCAGGTACGGTCGTTGGCAAATTCATTGGAGAAAGATCGAAGCGCGGGATTGAAATCGTGATCCGCCACGCTCCGGAGGACACGGGGCTGCCCGTCTGGATTTACACCGGATATGGCCATCTAGACAAATTGCCGGATTTAGAAGTCGGTCATCGTGTACGCCTAGGGGAACTTATTGGCCCGACAGGAAATTCCGGGGTCAGTGGAAAGAGTGGAAAGAGTGGAAAGAAGAAATCGAAACGCCGACCTGGCATTCATTTCTCCGCTTTTTTTAGCAAAAATAGAGAATTTGCCATTCACAGGGGGGTCGTCATTCCAAAGAATGGCCACTGGATGGATCCCATCGCGCTCTATCGCCAGAGACTTCCTGTGGATTCCCACTCCATGAAAGCGCTAGCGGAGGACAAGAAAGAGGTGCCTATACCTGTCATGTTAGAAGACAGGAAGGTGTTGCCTGTCGGCGCGAAATTCATATGGCCCTATTTGTGTAAACGTGACTAAACGGGACCGAGAATCCCAGGACAAAAGCAATTGAGGTGAAGGAATTCCTGGGGGGAAACGGTGCAACTAAGGCTGATCCAATTTCAGTTCAGTAGAACCATGCACTTTGTCTACTTCCAACAGCCCACTAACACTGCAAAATTTTCAACCTTTTCGGCAACATCTTGTAGTCAGAGCCGTTACTAGATGAAGAACTTTCTTTATCAACAGTCCATTCCCATCCAACCAAATCCAGCACTTTTGACGGTAAGTTTGACGGTAACTATTTGGGTGGGATAGAAAACATATCAATAATTCTATTAGTTACCGCTCTGTTGAATCCCACCCATAGCCATCATCTTCCTGTCTTATGTTGTCCAGAAATGGCTTACTCCTCTGGTTCCCAACCTGCTTTAACCAGACCTTCAATCAATATATCTGCAAGGGATGAATTCGGGACAAATATCTTTTTATAGTCAGCACGTGTTTTTAGATTTGGTCTCAATTTAAGATATTCATCCAAAGCAAGCTTGGCTTCTTCTCCTTTATCCAGATAACCCATTACGGACGCTCTGAAACCCCTATAAAAACCTGTATTTGGAAACTGCAAAATGCATTCCTCAATCAAGTCATGCGCCAATTCGTAATTTCCCAATCCCATTTGGGCAAAGAAAAGTCCATCTTTGTAAACAATGGCGTTAGTGTCTAAAGGGTTTAATTCAATTGCTTTCAGAAAGTGTTTTTCTGATTCCGCATATTCACCAGAATGTACAAAAGATTGTCCCATTCTGTTCTGAGCTTCTGGATAACTGGGGTTGAGTTTGATAGCACGCTTTGAATACTGCTTTGCTTCTTCAAATTTTCCTGAAAAAAAGTAATAAGAAGCAATACTTTCTGCAGCTATTGGGTTTTTTGAATCAAGTTCGGTGGCTTTTTTTGCATTCAGCAAGATGTCATTAAGTGTTTTATTTGAATCTTCTGTGGTGAATTGTAAAAGTTCCGAGACGCAAATTTGAGACAGAAGTGAATAAGCATGAGACATGGAGTCATCTAATTCGATGGCTCGTTCACACAGGCTTCTAGCTTCCTTTAATTCAATGTCTTCGTGATCCGAAGGGTCTCTTTCATTAAAGCTATGCAATGATTTCAAATAAGTTTCCCAAGCATTAAAATTAACCGGCCTCGACCTCTCTATTCTGTCTCGCTCATAATCCTCAAGAGTCGGGTTCACCTGTGCGGCTATGGATGCAGAGACTTCGTCCTGGACATCGAAGATATCTTCTAAACTTTTGTCCCATTTTTCAGACCACAAATGATGATCTTGTTCTGCATCAATTAATTGGGCTGTGATTCGAACTCTTTCGCCCCCCTTTCGGACACTGCCTTCGACTATATAACGGACTCCTAATTCTTCGGCCACATCTTTGACATTTACAGATTTATCCTTGTAGGTGAAACTTGAATTCCTTGATATGACAGGGAAAGTCCTCCATAAAGATAGATTGGTGATGATGTCCTCAGTAATGCCATCCACAAAATAATCTTGCTCCGGATCTCCACTCATGTTTGTAAAAGGAATAACTGCTATTGAAGGAGGCCTGCTGTCAGTTGATTCTTTTTTCGTTCTATCTTTTTCATCTTCCTTACTGTGGGATGCCTCTGTAGAACTCGAATCGGAATCTAGTTTAGAGAGTTCAGAGATCTCTATTTTGTAGGTAATAACTGGAGTACGGATATTTTTCATCTCCCGCTCACCCGTTGACACAAAACTCATATCAAGCTTTCTGCAGACCTCCTCATGAAACTTTCCCGACAAGGAAATACCTCCCGGTTCAGCCATGGCTTCAAGCCTTGCCGCTACGTTCACTCCGTCTCCGTATAGGTTTTCTCCCTCAACGATGACATCGCCGAGATTTAGACCGACCCTGAACATCATCTGATCTTCTTCTGCGACACCCTCGTTCCTTTGCCTTAGACTTCTCTGAAACTCAGTTGCAGCAACAACAGCATCAACAGGGCTTGCAAACTCGGCTATGATCGAGTCCCCCGCGCTGCCGAAGATCCTGCCGTGGTTTGAGGTGATGAACTCGTCTGTGAGAGCTCTACTGGCCTTGAGGTTTTTTAAGGTACGATCCTCATTTTCTTCCATCATCGTGCTGAAGTTGACTACATCTGCAGCTAGAATGGCCGCGAGTTTTCGCCTGGGCTTCGAATCGCTCATATTTATTCGGTCAACAAAATGAGAGGACAGGAAGAATAAACCCCGTTTTTTGCCGGGTCCAGTGGTAATTCGGCATCCACTGCCGGCCAGCTTCAGCAGTTTCTTGTCTTATATCGTCTGATACCGTCCAACTGAAGCCAGCCTTTCCGACGGGAAGTTTGACGGTAACTGTTGGAGGGCAATAGTGGTGCATTCACGATTTTAGTCTCATACACTCCTGTTTGATCCTACCCATAGCCACCATCCAATCAATGTTTTAGGTATGACTATGATGACGTTGACTCGTCAGGATGTAGATACGACACAGCAAAATTCCCAACACTCATAAAATTCTGTGTTTCATCGAGGATAGAACAGAATGAGTGATATTCGGTCACAACGTTAGTCGTAGTTAGAATCAAAGCATGACCCAACGTCATGGTATCGGCTTCATCGGCCTCGGTAGCATTGGACAGCGCATGCTCGCTCAGGCCTGGAATCATCCGCGGGTCCAACCTCGCGTCGCCTGGGACCTGGCCGCAGAAAGATTAGCCAAAACTGTGGCCAACTCAACTGGGTTGCGGGCTGCAACGGACGTGAATAGCCTGATTAACGATGATGCGGTAGATGTGGTGTATATCGCATCGCCCCCCTTGACCCATGCGGCACATGCCAACGCTGTCCTCCAGTCCGGTAAACCGGTACTTTGTGAGAAACCTCTTGGTATCGACATCGCGACCAGCGAGGCATTGGTAGCACGTGCAACTGCCAGTGGCATTACCCACGCTGTTAACTTTATTTTCGCCTCTGCACATCCCGCCACGCAGATCGAGCAGGCGTTGGCACGGGCTGAACTCGGTGAAATCAAAGGTGTGGAAGCCCAGTTACACCTGCCAAACTGGGCGAGGCGCAGATATGCCGAGGCCCCTTGGTTAATGGAGTCCGATCAGGGTGGTTTTGTCCGCGAAGTACTTTCCCATTTCATTTACCTGACCGAGCGTCTGTTCGGGCCGGCCGTCATCAACAATTCGCATTGCCGCCAAGGCGTTCGACCTGGCAGCGCAATCACTGGTGTCGTTGCAGAACTCACCTGTGGCGATATCCCGATCAACATCCATGGCAGTACACTG
>CAJWJL010000094.1:0-7909 GCA_913042135.1 uncultured Chloroflexota bacterium
GGTCACCAACCTTCGCCTCAACTCCCCCTATTATTTCGGGGTTCACATTTTCTGTGATTTTCACTTCATTCCGCCCCACCATACTCGCAAGACCTAATGCCAACCTTTCACGCTGTGCATCATCCAGCGGAACCGCAGTGGTTACGTCTGCCCGCGCGATGCCACGATACTCATCGGCCATCTCACCAAACAAGCGGTGCATTTCCATAAATTTAGTCACATCGTGATTAACTGTCATTAAGCTAACCGTATTCCGAACAAGCACATCGATGCTTGGAAGAAGTGTGGCTATCCCATCAAGTTTTGCATTATCAGTGACCTGCGGAGCATCCAAAAAGCTCAACACATCTGGATCGGAGAGAACTTCGGAAGCTCTCGTCAATCCTTGTTCCCATACATCAAGGGAGTTATGCTCTTTAGCCAACTCAAAGGCGGCCTGTGCGTATCTTCTTCCAGTTGCTGCCATTGTTAATCAGAAACCCTTAGCAGGTTCTCTAGTTCTTCCTCTCGTTAAGTCCTTCTTTTAAAACCGCGTCTATTAGGCTCGAGTGAGACTTAGCGTCAAGAGATCGTTCAACAATCCGTTCGGCGGCTATCACCGCAAGGCCAGCGAATTCTTTGCGAACCTCTTCAACTGCTGAATCTTTTTCACGAGCAATTTCAGACCTGGCACGATCAAGCATCGTTTCTACTTCTTCTCGTGCACGGTTTTGTTCTTGTTCGCGTAGTTTTGAAGCAGCCTCACGAGCGTCGGTTATGATCTTCTGCCCTTCTTGACGAGCTGCAGCAATTTCTGATTCCACTCGTTCAGCTGATGACACTGCTTCTAATCGTGCTGCCTCGGCTGTTTCTAAGCTTTCCTTGATCTTCTGTGCACGACTGTCCAGCATCCCCACGATGGGGGCGTACGCCAGTTTATACAGCAAGAAAAAGAGAATGAGGAAGCTGACTAACTGAGTTAGCAGTTGCTGTAGTGTTATTCCAAGCGCTTCCATATTCGCTCCCTCTATAGCGTTAACGAGTGCGGCGGTAATTATCACCCGCCGACAACCTAATACATACTCAGGCTACGGCCATCGTACGAATAGCTCGATTATCTTCGATTTACTAAACGAAAAGTATGATGATCGCGATAACCAAAGCGTAAATCGCTATGGCTTCTGCGAACGCCAGTCCCAAAATCATATTTTGCTGAACTGGACCTGTAGCCTCAGGATTACGTCCTATGGCCTCCATGGCTTTTCCGGCCAGCAAACCGATACCGATACCCGGGCCTATGGCACCTACCCCGATACTGATTGCAGCCCCCAAATACTTTGTAGCTTCTGCGTCCAACTGATTTCTCCTAATAACTTCGATCTGTGTGACGATGGTTGTTCACGACGATATTTTCGCCACCGCTCCCCATGTAATTTAGCAAGATCTCTTTTAGTGATCCTCCGCGTGGCTGTCGTGATCACCATGACTCGCGACCGCCATTACACCAAATACTAATGTGAGCATTGCGAATATATACCCTTGGATAAGGCCCACAAACAACTCTAGACCCATGAATGGGATAATTCCGATTAATGGCAGCAGGAAAGCCATAGCGATCAGTAGTATTTCACCTGCAAACATGTTGCCAAAAAGCCTGAAAGTAAAACTGAGTGTTCGAGTGAGTTCACCAAAACCCTCAAGGATACCTACAAAGGTTGCAATCGGGCCCTGAGAGATCGGATTGACAAAAAACTTGCCACCATAACCACGAACACCCAATGCCCTGATACCCCAAACCTGCACTGTAAACATTGCAACCAGCGCTATTGCGAGTGTCGTATTGATATCAGTACTCGCACCCCTAAGAAAAGGAACGAGCAGGCCTACAGTTTTTCCCTTGAAATCCTGTCCTTTATAAACAAACTCACCCTGCACAACGCCTTTTTTGATATCACTGTGAATGCTGTCTAGCTCCGGAAGAGCATCTAAATCATCACCATGATGTATCGCTTCTTCTATCTGATGAAGTCCTGATTCACTAAAGGTGATAATTTTGTTCAGAGGCACTCTGGCTTGCTCTCCTCTGCCGAGGGGAACTATCGAACCATCAAATGCCACAAACGTATCTTCACCATGATCTTCTAGGAGATGAACCAGAGCTGCCGCTTCGGTTTGGACCGGCGTATATTCGGGATGTTTTTCCTGAACTTTAGCTTCAATTTTCGGCAGGTGGTGGTGCACCCATTCTTCAATTGTTTCAATTCTTCCTACTGACCCCACACCTGGAAGAATTCCGACCCAGTTGATAATTACCACCACAAGAAAAATGGTGGATACAAGTGCAAGAAAACGCCTTCCGGCTTTCGCTGTTCCACCAGCAGCTCCGTCCACTGTGTTACCAAAAAACTCGTAAATTACTTCGAAAAGATTCTGTAAACCAGACGGCACGTCGGACATTTTACGAGTTGCCCGCCAAGCAACAAAAATAAGGATCAGCCCTCCAAACCAAAACATCACTGTTGAATTCAAAAGTGGGTAAGTACCAATGTAGGCAACTCGCTCAGCAGGAACTGAAATAAACGGTATTGGACCGCCAAGCCATCCAAATCCGAAAGACGCCCCGAGAGCTCCCCCGGCGACGGAAATTAAAAGTGCTGCCACTACACCGATGGCAATCGCAAGAAATTTGGGACTAGAGAAAAGTTTCCCCAACCGGCTTGTACCTATTTCTCTTTCGTTTTCTACTGGCCGTTACCGATCCCCTCGAATCGAGCTGAGAAGCCGGATCATGCCAACAGAAGCTGTCAACAAACCCAGCGCCAACCCTAACACTGTAAGGACAGGTGCCGTGCCAAATTGTTTATCTAACCAATATCCGCCATAAGCGCCTAAAGCGATCGTAATACCGACAAACCAGCCAATACCACCGAGCCGACCTAACAGCACAAAAGTAGCGAACCAACCACCCTTTGAGCTTGGAGAGTCATTGTGCCTCGAACAGCTTTCTTCGCTACTAGTATTTAGCGACTCTGGTGTGTCCGGCACAGGTAATCCCCTGCTCTGTATAACCGACTAGAAATGGTATCACGAAGGCATCAAAATCAAAACGAAATTTTCAATAAATTAAACTTTTTTTATCTATTAATTGAATGGGGAATACCATGGCCAAACGGATCGTCCTCGCGAAAACACCTTCTAAGCTAAAAGTTTGCAAGATATAAAGAACCTGAGAACACAAAAAAAGAACAACACCTAATCGTGCCGTACCGTCTTTAATTAGCATCAATCTCCGGCAACAGGCTCATCACCCTCGGGTTTGGATTCGTCTTCCAAGTCATCTTCAGCATCGAGATCTCCAATATCCAACGATTCTATAAAATCTGAAAAAGCTGACAGCCTCTCACGTTCCTCCTCTCCTACAGGACCTCCGGCTTTCGTTGGAGGATTGGTGTTCTCATCAGTGCCGATGACCGCAAGCCCGCTATCCTTATCAAGTCGCACCCCACACTTTTCCATCACTTCAGGAGCGGCGAATATCTGAACATTCGCTCTAACTGCAAGCGCCAGTGCGTCGGACGGCCGGGCATCAATCTCTACAGTTTTGTCACCTTGCCGAACCACTATAGTTGCAAAGTAAGTATCGTTCTCCATGCTAGATACGACTATATGATCTATGACCCCACCCATGCTTTTGATGCAGTTGTGCATAAGGTCATGGGTCAACGGTCGAGGAACCGACACTTCCTGAAGACGAACAGCGATCGCATCAGCCTCCGGAGGACCGATCCATATGGGGAGGTAACGCTCAGTATCTTTTTGTTTAAGAATTACGACACGCTGATGGTTGAGCAAACTGACTCGAATGCTATCTATAACTAGCTCCATCATGTTGCAGACCTCCAACTCAACGAATAACAGGCCAGCCGTTATTCGTAACGCCGCCAATAATCACCTCAAATGGTACACCGATCGCTGGGTTGCGCCCCAATCAAATTCGACCAACAAGGACATTATCCGGAATCTGACCTATCACTCATCTCAACGCTGTTATTAATGGCAACTTTTTTGCGTTCGGCATCTCGGCGTGTGAACATCATCCTTCGTGAACATTTCAAACATTTCATACCAATATCTGCACCGATCCTGTAAACCTCCCAGTCGCGGCTGCCACAAGGGTGTGGCTTCTTGAGGGTTATACGATCTCCAACCTTAAACGAAATTCCTGGCATTCACAAAACCTATCAAATTCTTAAAATTAATCATCAAGACGAAAAAAATCTATTTTGATTTAAGAGCATCATTTATTTGATCACGCAATAATTCAGCTGCACGCCGAGCCTCGCGTTCGAAAACCAGAGGGTCACTAGACGCATAAATGATCCCACGAGATGAATTAACCAGGAATCCTCTACCGTGTTCATTCATCCCTGCCCTCGTCGTTTGTTCCACTTCTCCTCCCTGAGCTCCCACTCCCGGGATGAGAAAATGCAGCTCAGGATGCCGAGTCCTTAAAGCCTGCAAATCATCAGGAAAAGTTGCTCCAGCAACTATCCCAACATTCTGAGTTTCCGACCAGCGATCAGCCATATCTGCCATCCGATCAAACACGCGAGTCTGGCCATTAGCATCGTCAACTATTAAATCTTGAATATCACGTGAACTAGGATTAGAGGTCCGACAGACGATATACACCCCACGCCCTGGATGATTCAGGAATGGCTCGACAGAATCACTACCCTGATAGGCGTATATGGTTGCTATGTCGACATCCCACATCTCATACATGGCGCTCGCGTAAGCGGTTGCAGTAGTGGAGATATCTCCGCGCTTTCCATCACCGATAATTATATGATTTGGAGCTACATCTCTAATATGCCGTATAGTCTTTTCAAGGATCTTAAACCCTTTGATTCCCATAGCTTCGTAATAAGCAAATTGAGGTTTGAAAGCTGAGACAGCATCTTTTGTGGCATCGATAATCGCTCGATTAAACGCCGCGATATCATTGATGGGAGCGCGCTCAATACTCGGGTCGAGGCCTACACACACAAAGCTGTTCATTTTAATGGCAGCAGCATCTAGCTTTTCGAACATCGTCTTCAAAGGTGCCTCCAAGCTTTAACATCTCTGCTTAGCTTAGCGCTGTCAAAGTGAACGCCAATTATTGCACACAAGACGTTGTCCAACACTCAAACAATCTAGAGGATTTGCCCCACAATGCCCGTCGGTCCGACTCAAAAACTCCTTAACCAAATATATAACCGGCTATTGAAAAAAAATGGGACACTACATTGGTGGCCCACAACGTATGAGTCGAATCAGGGATTCGAGATAGTTACTGGTGCGATTCTTGTACAAAACACAACTTGGAGAAATGCCCGAACAGCCCTGGCAAATATGCACGCAGAAAGCATATGGGGCTACCAAGCCGTTCAAAATGCGATGGAATCCAGACTGGCAACCGTAATTCGCTCATCGGGATATCACAATATCAAGGCCAAGAAACTCAAAGCGTTTGCCAAAATAATAACTTGTGAATACGACGGTGATGACGAGATATTATTCTCCTACCCACTCCCTGAATTGCGTAAACGACTTCTGCGCATATATGGGATCGGAAACGAGACGGCCGATGACATAATTTTATACGCAGCTAAAAAACCTAGCTTCGTCATAGATACTTACACTCGAAGGATAATCAACAGGCTCGGATGGAAGGTTCGTGGTAACACTTACCACGACTACCAACGATTATTTAGCGATAACCTAGAAGCCAACGCAAAAGTCTGGGGGGAATTCCACGCGCAACTAGACGTTCACGCAGCGCAAGTTTGCCGTAAAGTCAGACCTCTTTGCGGGCAGTGTGTGTTAGCAGACCTGTGTCCTACAAGTAGAGAACACCTGATTTAACCATGATCGGGTGTGTTTTCACTTGTCACTCAGGTGGACCCGGTATAGGCGCTACTTGAGCAGCAAAAAACGAAACGTCTTTGTGTTCGCTATCAGGCGGGAATTCGATAACTGCGGATGTAGGGAATCCAAATACCGAATCAAACCCAAGAGATACCCTAGATGGATCGCCATCAAGTGCCTCCTCGATAACCTTAAACAATCCGTCTATGCTGTAGTAGTGATCAGGATTTGGCATATCTGGAACAACGAAGCCCGGGGGCTCAGAACCATCAGTGGTAACAGCGTTCTCAGCCCATACTACAACGTCAATTTCATTCTTTAGTACACGCACCTCTACATTAGCTTTTTCATAAGCGAAATCGCCGACGTTCCACTTAAACCCAAATTTGTAATTATTACTTGGCCGAGTAGCCCACAGTTGACGATGAATATCCAAACCCAACAAGATTGCCGTTTTGCGGTCAACTTCAGCATCCGCTGGTACAACGGGTTCCGAATCATCGGGCAATTTCACAACTACCGAAGGCGAAGGAATAACGGTGGCCACAGCAGAGGAATCCGATGCACAAGCAACACCACATATAAAAACGAACAACAAAGTTAGGTAATAAGTTTTTTTCATATCTGTCTTGCTGAAGGGATTAAGTATCGAATACAGCGACACTGCTTGATTTGAATACTAAAAATACGTCGGAACCTATGAGAATACCAAGGTCTTTCAATGCATTTTCCGTCAACTCAACAATAAATTTTGGGCCGGCATCGACATGAACAAATACTTTCCCAAGGTTGGACCAGGTTTCAACAACTTTGCCCTTAATAATATTGCGTGCAGAAATATTTCCTGGTCGCTCCGCTGCCAAAATAATTTGATTTGCACCCAACGAAACCATCACACGTTCGCCCATGCTTTTACTTAGACGCCCTATCGATATTTCGACTCCATTGACCTCAACTGTAGTTAAATAATCTGTGGAGAGACCAACAACCCCATCAAATATATTCTCGAATTTATCAATCTCTTCAGAGTTGCCGAGATAAGGCAAGAGTGCGGTTGGGCGATCGAACCCAACTACCTTTCCGGCTTCCAGCATCATTGCACTAGAAGCAATTGACACGACTTCAGAAATAGAGTGTGATACGTAAATCATAGGTATATCAAACTCCGCATGAACTCGTTTCAGATAGTTGAGTATCGATCCACGCCTGGCAGTATCAAGTGACGCAAGCGGTTCGTCCAATAAGAGCAACCTCGGCATAGTAGCCAGCGAGCGAGCTATCGCCACGCGTTGGCGTTCTCCGCCAGAGAGTGTGGAGGGCCCACGACTCATGAGATTCGACAATCCCATAAAGTCAGCCAGTTCAAGAGGATCAATCTGACGCTTTTGTTCAGGGATCAATTTCCACCCAAATTCGATGTTGCTCTTAACATCGAGATGCGGAAACAAAGCTCCATCTTGATAAACAGTTCCGACGCGCCGATTCTCAGGCATAACCCAAACCCTATCAAGACTTGAGTACCAAGTCGTCTCATCCATTTGGACGTAACCGCTGTCAGGCCGGACAGAACCAGCAAGGCAATCGAGCAAGCTCGACTTTCCTGCACCCGAAGGACCAAAAACAGCCGTGATCCCAGCGCCAAACTCTCCAGCCGCATCCAATCGGAATTCCGATCGTACCATTTGTATATCGAATGAAATCATGACGGAGGACCATTCAATCGCGTGAGACCCGATGAGTTAAACGATCGAGGGCGATTCAACAACCAATTATGAACTGCAAGAGCGATAACACCTAAAACCAGTGAAACAATAGCAAGACGCCAAGCGGAATTAGTATCACCCGAAGAAATTCTTGTGAATATCGCGGTAGGCACGGTTTGAGTGCGCCCGGGAATATTGCCCGCAACAATAATAGTCGCACCGAACTCTGATAAAGCCCTTACAAAGCCAAGTAACACCCCCGCTATCACACCCCTTTGAGCTAGTGGCAAGGTTACGGTCAAAAAAGTACGTAA
>CAJWJL010000095.1:0-7889 GCA_913042135.1 uncultured Chloroflexota bacterium
TCATCAGCCCGAATTCGGCGATTCACCCTAAATTCTTTTGCTATGTTCACTCTCCTAAGACACGCGGAGTGGTCATTCCACCGAACTGCACTCGAAAGATTTGAGTTCAGTTAGTACCTGTGTCGCGCTGGTAGGCCTTCCAATATATCAATCAAGCCATGGATACTCAATTAGAAGGCAATACGATTCTCTACACGATATCGCCTGATCGTACCTACTTGGTTCGCACATCAAAAACCCAGCTTTATGTTAGAATTAGTTGAGGTTAATGAACTAAATTACCTCAGTATTTTCTCACTTTGATAAGCCATATGAAACTAACAAAGTGAAAGTTATCGACCCCCATTTATTAGTAGTAATTAGATAGACAAGGTAAATGAACAACCGCTGGGTACGAAACAGTTTGTTGTATTTGGTGATCATCGTTGCAGCGATCACCATTTTCTTCATGTTCTCGAACCAACTAGATGACTCCCAAGAAATCGGTATCAACGAAGTCGTCGAATTAGCAAAAAATAAAAGTGGTTCCTCCAAGCTGGAAATCGAAGTTCAGGGTGATTCACTGACCATCACTGATGGCGTTAACGTATTCACATCGCGCAAGGAAGAGGGCTCAAGTGTTGCTGATCTCCTTAGCAGCGCAGGCGTGGACAACTCAAAATATTCAGTCAGAGTGAAAGGTTCTAGTGGTTTTTCCAACCTATTCGGTATTTTGATCGGATTCCTGCCGCTAATACTGTTCGGCGGAATTCTATTGTTCATGATGCGCCAAGCTCAGGGTAATAGTAACCAGCAAATGGGTTTCGGCCGTAGTAAGGCTCGTATGTTTGTGGGTACGAAAGCAACCGTCACATTTTTCGACGTGGCAGGGGTACCCGAAGCCAAAGAAGAATTAGAAGAAGTTGTTGAGTTTCTCAAATATCCTGAACGTTTTCAGGCACTGGGTGCAAAAATTCCATCAGGCGTTTTGTTAGTAGGGCCTCCAGGTACCGGTAAAACATTACTGGCTAGAGCCGTTGCAGGCGAGGCTGGCGTTCCCTTCTTCTCTATTTCGGGTTCTGAATTCGTTGAAATGTTCGTAGGTGTAGGCGCATCTCGAGTGCGCGACCTCTTTGAACAGGCGAAACGCCACGCTCCATGCATCATCTTCGTTGATGAAATAGATGCCGTTGGAAGACATCGTGGTGCTGGTCTTGGCGGGGGACACGATGAACGCGAACAGACTCTAAACCAAATACTAGTTGAAATGGACGGTTTCGATTCTGCAACAAACGTAATTGTCATTGCAGCTACTAACCGTCCTGACATACTTGATCCTGCACTACTTCGGCCAGGTCGATTTGATCGACGCGTAATCCTAGATAGTCCGGACATCCGCGGGCGTACCGCCATTTTAGATGTGCACGCCAAAGGTAAGCCAATCGAAAAAAACATCGACCTCGCTGATATTGCTAAGCAGACTCCGGGTTTCTCGGGCGCCGATCTCGCAAACCTAATAAATGAAGCTGCACTAATGGCCGCAAGGAATAATCAAGAGTCGATTAATTATGAAAATCTCACTGAATCAATTGATCGTGTATCCATGGGTCCAGCACGTAAGAGCAAGGTCATCAGTGAGAAAGATCGAAAGATAACGGCATACCATGAATCTGGACACGCTCTTGTAGCCCATCTGATGCCAGGTGGATCACCTATCGGGAAGATATCGATAATCGCAAGGGGTCAGGCTGGTGGTTTTACTAGGTGGCAGCAAGAAGATAAATCTTATGCATCTCAAGAGCAACTTGAAGCTCAGATCGCTGCAGCTATGGGAGGAAGGGCCGCCGAAGTCATGAAAGTTGGAGACGTCACAACCGGTGCTTCGAATGACTTTGAGCAAGCTACTGGCATTGCACGTGAAATGGTAATGCGCTTAGGTATGAGCGAAAAGCTGTCTAATCGTTCTTTTGGTAAGCGACAAGGAGGTGCAGTGTTCCTTGGGCGAGAGATGTCAGAGGAACGGGACTATTCTCTTAAAACTGAAAGTATCATTGACGATGAAATCAATCGCCTATTGTTGCAGGGTGAAGAAATGGCTAACAAACTGCTAAAAACTCACGATAAAGAACTCGAAGCAATTGCCGGTTTCTTACTGGAGCACGAAACAATAGATTTCGATCAGTTCGTAGCAATTATTGATGGCAAAGACCCGTTGCTAGTGAGCCCAATGGTCACCGATACACCAAGTTCTTCCGATGACCCTCCGATGCCAACAAATGAAATAGATAACGAAGTATCAGATAGCGCAGATCCAGAACCCCAAATCACTTAAAGCTAATGGTAATCAAAGGCATTTAAGAAGAAACGGCGCTCGATGCGCCGTTTCTTCTTAAATGCTCAACATAAATCTTAATTCCATCAAAGAAAACAATGAATACAATATTCAGTGGTAAACATTGGGCAATTCAGAGGTTCATCTCTGGATTCGCAAACAATGCCTACTTGATCACATGTAAGCAAACTAATAAATCTGTAATCATTGATGCGCCGGCAGAACCAACAGCACTGATAAGTGCGGCCAAAAATAGCAAGGTGACCGCAGTATTGATAACCCATGGTCATCGCGATCATGTTGAGGGACTCGTGAACGTCACTGCACATTTCGAAGTACCAATAGGTATAGGAATTGCAGATAGAGAATCATTACCAGAATCAGCCCAAACATCAATAAATTTCGCTAAAGACCATCACATAAAGATTGGGAATATCGTTATTCAAACTGTCGCTACACCAGGACACACCCAAGGGTCAACTTGCTTTATCGTCCAGCCGATTAAGAACAACAAGGAACACGCCCATATATTCAGTGGCGATACTTTATTCCCTGGTGGACCAGGAAAATCAGCATCGCATGCACAATTAATCCAAATGATCGAATCTATTAAAACCCACATATTTACACTAGAAGAATCAACAGTAGTGTTACCAGGACATGGAGAATTCATCACTGTTGGTAACTCAAAGACAGAATATGACCTATTTTCGTCCAGACCCCTAGACCCAACACTCTACGGAAACGTAACGTGGTTACAGTGAGCATCTGAATCAAGAAATGCATTCCTACCATTGATGGCACCAGATAAGCCGCGAGACGGATTTTTTGTTCCACAAGTGAAGTGGGGGCCATTCACAGTGATTGTTGCATCAACAATCACTGTGTTGGTCTCAATTGCGATCCTCAGCTTAGGTGGTGTTTTAGGGACCGATACAGGGTTCGACACATCGGTAACTTCGCCAACAGGTTATTACATAGGTTTTTTATCAGGTGCTGGAGCAGTTATTCTCCTCCAACTCACGCGATCCCCATTATGGCCAATAACTCTGGCACTTTTATCTGGGATCGCGATCATATGGATCAGCTATTTAGTCGCCGTAGATGTAGGAAACGGGACGGCTGAAGTCATGGGTGTACCTGTGGCAATAATTACGGCAACCGTCCTGTCAGGAACCTTCGCCGTTACCGCGCTAAGTTTCTCCGCTGTTCTCTACCAGCAACCTGTCAACACTCTTGGCTTCGTAAAAATCTACGGATTGAAACCATACGCTTTTGCTGTTGGTATGTGGTTAATGGCTCTGATTATTTTAATGTTTTGGATAGCTGCATTAAATTGGCTGAAACTTGACTTCCTGTTACCTCCAGACACAGCACAACAAGTGATGGATAAAGCAGGTGGCAACCTTATTGCAACACTGATATTGGTAGGAATTGTGGGCCCAATTGCTGAAGAAATATTTTTTCGGGGCTTTGTTCTTCCAGGACTGATGAAAAGATTCGGTGTAACACAATCCCTTTTACTCTCATCCTTGTTGTTTGGAATTTTCCACTTTGACCCAGGTGCAATTGTCCCTACTTTCATATTAGGACTGGCGCTTGGGTGGGTGTACCTTAAGACTGGCGCATTATGGCCTGCGATTTTTGCCCATGGCTTGCACAATTCGCTAGCAATTATGTTGGCAAAATATGCAACTGAAATTTGATTGCTGAATAAAGGAACCAAAATATGGCAACAGACAGAATCCGTCAAGCAATCAATAAAGCTAATAACGAAGGTCGTATTGCATTGGTACCGTACGTGACAATCGATTTTCCTACACCAGGTATAACCAAAGACATTGTCCGATCTATTACAGAAGCGGGAGCTGACGTTATTGAGCTGGGTATGCCGTTCAGTGATCCATTAGGAGACGGACCCACTATCCAAGCGTCCGGTCACAAGGCACTTGAAAACGGTGTAACACCAACAACATGTATGGATACAGTGAAAGAAATTCGAAAAGCTGGGATTGATATCCCTATCGTGATCATGGGCTATTACAACAATATTCTGTCTATGGGTCTTGATGAATTTTGTTCAAATGCACATGATGCGGGTGTCGATGGAATCATAGCTGCGGATCTCCCCGCAGCAGAAGCCGATCCACTGCTAGATGCGGTGGATCGGGCAGGCTTAGCACTAATTCCTTTGCTAGCGCTAACATCTACTGAACGCGCTATTGAGCATGCTTGTAAAAGAGCACGCGGTTTCATCTACTGCATATCAGTTATAGGGGTTACCGGGGCAAGAGCATCTATGTCAGAACGCGTAAAGATACTCGCTGACAATGTACGTCGTTTCACCGACTTACCAATCGGTATCGGGTTCGGTATCTCAACTGCGGATCACGTAGCCAATGTAGCTGAATATGCTGACGGGGCTGTGGTGGGAAGTGAACTAATTAATAGGATCGCTTGCGGAGATGTAGTCGATGCTCCAAAACGTGCTGGAACATTTATACGATCACTAATTCCCGGCACGACAAGAAAAGTCGTGGCAAACTAAGATATCGGTACTGGTAGCCTGCCTTGCGGTTACCAACAAGCCATGCGAACACGTTTTGAGGAAAAGATTGGCAACAAAGGTTCGAGGTGTAAAAGGCGCAACGACAGCCGAAGGGACATCAGCGAGAGACGTGCTGAATGCGACTGAGGAGTTATTATTCAAGCTCATCCAAGTTAACAGCATCGAGCAAGATGACGTCGCGTCTGTGCAATTCAGCACCAGCCCTGATTTAATCGCCGAATTCCCAGCGGTTGCAGCTCGAGAACGTTTAGGCTGGAACGATGTCCCACTAATGTGTAACCATGAAATAGCACGTCCCGGAGCGTTGACGCGTTGCATACGTATACTTATTCTGTGGAACACTAATAAAGCACAGAATGAGATAATGCACCTGTACCTTCACGATGCTGCTAAACTCCGTCCCGATCTTTCAAATTCAAACGCTTAAGTTGTGAGAAAACGAGCTTGCAAGTAATTTACTTAAATAACTCCCGCCATACGCGCTTATCAAGCCTAGCCCAAGTACGTTCGCATTGGTTTACAGATTCGTGTTTTGGTTATACAAACGGGCTGTTTACATGTGGACATTCATATCTTAGCTAGATGATTTCACACTATTTCTACCCGATCCCCGTTTAGAAAACGATTAGATAAATACTCTGAAATTGTGACCATTAGCCCGAGTCAAACAGCCCGTCAATCTTCGATGCATCTAATATTTATACAAAACAAACCTAAATTATGACCACATCAGATATACGAATCACGGATCTCAAACCGCTCGGCCCTCCGCGCTCATTCATCGAGTCACAGCCAATTACTCCTCAAATTGCGAAGGTCGTTACCGAAACTCGTACCGCTATAGAAAACATCGAAAACAGAACTGACTCGCGTATGATGATGCTCGTTGGACCTTGTTCTATACACGACGAAAAAGCAGGAATTGAATACGCAGAGAAGCTTTACCCAATCGCCCAAGAAGTCAAAGACACCATTCTGGTTGTCATGCGGGTCTACTTCGAAAAGCCACGAACAACAGTAGGTTGGAAAGGACTTATAAACGACCCTAACCTAGACGGGACATTCGATATACAGACCGGTCTCAAACGCGCTAGGGATTTTTTATTACAAGTCGGTGCAATAGGTCTCCCGTCAGGAACTGAATTTTTAGATCCCTTCACGCCACAATACATGGCCGATTTGATCTCATGGGGAGCAATCGGTGCGCGAACAACCGAAAGTCAGACCCATCGGCAGATGGCAAGTGGATTGTCAATGCCGATCGGCTTTAAGAACGGTACTGGCGGCAGCTGCCAGATCGCAGTGGACGCCATGGTAGCGGCACGTTCACCGCACGCTTTCCTCGGAATCGACCTCGATGGTCGAGCTTCAGTTGTAAACACAACAGGCAACAAAGCGCAGCAACTAATTTTACGAGGAGGATCGACAGGACCAAATTACGATGAAGCATCGGTTAATTCAGCGACGTCCCTACTTGAGGTCGCAAATCTCCGGCGCAACGTCGTAATTGACTGCTCACACGCGAATAGTAATAAAGATCATAACCGTCAGCCAATTGTATTTAGAGAAGTGATTCGACAACGTACCGCCGGTAACAGAGGCGTTATTGGCCTAATGCTTGAAAGTCACCTAAATGAGGGCAATCAATCCTTAGGCAATCCTGCGGATTTAAAGTACGGTGTATCAATAACTGATGCATGCATTAATTGGGAAACGACCAAAACACTGCTACGCGAAGCACACGCGATTCTTAGCTAACAAAACGAATCTCAGTGACTAGGCTGATCTATCGTCGATTATGTCGATTTCAGAACTGTTCGCATCCATAGAAATCCACAAAGGCCCGACGGTGGCTACCGTAGGCACGTTTGATGGGGTTCATTTAGGGCATAGAGCATTGCTCAAACAATTGCAGTGTGAAGCAAAGGCACGCGGAGCGATATCAGTAGCCCTCGTATTCAAAGAACAGCCGAGGGCTTTCATAAAACCTGATTTTAATGTTTCGTATATAAGTAATTTAAAAACTCGAAGAAACATTCTGATAGAAATCGGAATTGATCAGGTCATAGAACTAGATTTTGGAACTGCCATTCAGAAGTTATCCGCCGAAGAATTTGTATCCAAACTTCAACATCTAATTGAATTAAAAGCATTAATAGTTGGACCAAATGCAAAAATCGGATTTGACCGATTAGGAATCGAGAAACTCTCGTTATCGAAAAAATTATCTAATGTAGATTTCATAGAAGCCCCTACTAAAATCGCAAACGGCTGCGCAGTCTCTAGTTCGGCCATACGAAATGCAATCATCAAGGGTCATTGCGAGTTCGCTGCCACAATGCTCGGAAGGAATTACTCTATCTCAGGGGTAGTTGTAGAAGGAGATAGGCGGGGCCGAGAATTAGGTTTCCCAACTGCCAACATTCGACCAGATTCGACGATCACTGTACCCGGGAATGGAATTTACGCAACGTTAGTTGAAATTGACGGGAAGTCACATAAAGCAGCTACAAGCATAGGTGTACGACCAACCTTTGAAACCAGTGGGATTCGTACAATTGAGGCTTTCCTTCTAGACTTTGATGGGGATCTGTACGGTCAGCAAATACAAATTGAGTTCATATCGCGCACTAGAAGTGAAATCGCTTTTGAATCCACCGAAAAACTAACCAGGCAAATGAATAAAGACGTTGATGAAGTCAGGAATATTCTGGCGAAATAAGCGACGCAACTCAAATTCCAATAACGGGACATACTTATGACCACATATACAGAATTTGCAAACGTAGCAGAAGAACTCGAATGGCGCGGGGCGTTATTTGACGCAACTCCAGGAGCCCTGCACGCTCTGGCAACCAAAAAAGTTTTGTGCTACAACGGCTTCGATCCAACAGCTAGTAGCCTTCACATTGGAAACCTAGTCCCGATCATGGGTTTAGTACGCCTTCAACGCCACGGTCATACCCCAATAGCTCTAGTGGGTGGTGGAACTGGAATGATCGGAGATCC
>CAJWJL010000096.1:0-7880 GCA_913042135.1 uncultured Chloroflexota bacterium
TCATCTGCGTGAATAGGAAGATCACGCCTGTGGTAATTCAATGGTGTCCGAAGATCAAGCTCGACCATTCGGACAGTATCTTTCAACTCACATCTTTCGTTTTTCGGGCAGATAGTACAACGATCAGTGACGGTTACGTGCCGTTGGCATATGTCCTGTGGACCGCAAAGTTCTATTCGGTGACAAGTCAAACATCCGTGCGGATGTTCAGCCATTAACAGTTCGATTATATTTTTTCGTAAGTCCTGAATTTCTTCGCTATTCGTTGTAACTTCAGCGTCAGGCATAGGTGGCGTCGTACAAGAGGCCACGGTCATTTTCCTGCCATTTGAATCGACCTCGACCATGCATGCGCGGCATGAACCTTGCGGCTTCATCTTTGGAAAGTAACAAAGATATGGAATGTATATTTCTTGATCCATGGCAGCCTGCAAAATGGTCTGACCAGGCTGCGCGACCACTTCGCGGCCATCGATCTTGAAAGTAGTTCCGTCTGACATTCAGAAATCTCCGAATTTTAAGGTCGAGTACGTGTAGGTAGAATCATCGTGCCATCACCAAATACACCAGGAGTAGGAAGGTCTCCAGCCAGGCATGCCTCAATTTCATCGCCGAAATATTTGAGGGCAGATGCGATTGGGTTGAAACCAAGCTGGCCATGGCCGCAGAGCGATCCAGCCTTCATACTTACGCCCACTCGTTCAATTAAAGCTAAATCTGTAGACTTGGCTTTGTTCTGACACATACGATCCAAGATTTCAAGCATGTGAGTATTACCTAACCGGCATGGAAAGCATTTTCCACAAGATTCAAATTGGTTGAATGCAATGAGATTTCTGAGGAGGTCGACCACGTTAGTGGTCTCATTACCTACTATAATCCCCCCCGAACCAATGGATGCTCCTGCTTCGGACATGGCGTCGAAATCAATCATAGTGTCAAAGGCATCTTCGCCTAACAAGCCGTTAAGAGGCCCTCCTGCTTGGAGCACTTTAATCCGTTCACCTTCAGAGACCCCGCCTCCAATTTTTTCCAACACGTCACGAATCGTCATTCCCATTGGGATTTCATACATCCCCGGATAAGTGATGTGCCCTGACAAACAGACAATCGCGGTGCCTGAGGTGGTCTCGGTACCAATATCTTTAAACCACCCTGAACCGTTTCGGACAATCTCGGGTACATACGCTAGCGTTTTGACGTTATTGATGTTGGTGGGCTTCTGCCAGAGGCCGGCGGCAGCTGGGAATGGCGGCTTAAATCGAGGAGTTGCCCGCTTCCCTTCTATAGCCTCCATCAACGCAGTTTCTTCGCCAGCGACATAAGAATCACCAGTTAGTGAAACTTCCATTTCGAAAGAAAATTCAGACCCAAGAATATTTTTCCCTAGAAGGCCTACATCGTAAGCCTCTTGGATAGCTTTCCTAGCAGCTTCAATCGGGAGGTTATGACCGGTTCGAATAAAGACATATCCGTGTGTGGACCTTGTGGCATATCCGTTGATAATAAGTCCTTCTATAAGCGTATGCGGATCGTTTTCAATGATGCCCTTATCATTGAAGGCTCCAGGATCTCCTTCTTCGCAATTACACAACACATATTTTGTTGGTGCGGTCGAGGGAGCCAAAAAGCCCCACTTGACGCCCGCAGGAAATGCAGCTCCACCCCTACCACGCAATCCTGATGCTTTAACTTCATCAACAATCTGTTCGGGAGTCATCTCAGTGAGCGCTCGGTTAAGTGCCTCATAACCGCCACGAGCTATATATTGCAAAAGATCGTGTGGATCAGTTTCACCAAAATTTCGTGTGGCAATTCGTTCCTGAAAAGAGACGGTTGGCAGGGAGTCTAATGACGGCAGAGAACCAGTGGTCGTACCGTCCCCACCACTGTACGCAAACGCCCGATCTAGGAGAGGTTTGCCGTCATTTACATGTTGAGTAACAATATCTTTCGCCTCATCTGGCTCTACATTGCCATAGAACACCCTGACTCCGTCCGGCATCAAAATATCTACCTGGGGTTCCATATACATCAGTCCCATAGCCCCAACCATGGACACATTTGCATTGGCGCCCACACCCTCAACTGTGCTCTTAAACGAATCGAATACCGAGTCGGCACCAGCGGCCTGACCTGAGGTACCACCTCCAATGCGAATCCAAGCTTTCTCACCAGACGTGAACTCGTCCCAGTGTTTTAGCGCACGGGTCTTTAGTTCTTCGAACGGAGTTGGCATCTGTATGGTTTCCTCGGTATTCAAAGGTGAGAATTTAACTTAGGATTTAAGTCCTCGTAAATCCATGGCTATTTTTGTTGCAGTCTCGGGTGTTTGTTTACCAAAAACACGATGATCAATTGCAATACAAGGACCTTGAGCACAGGCTCCGAGACAGGTGTTGTATTTCAGTGTAACTTTGCCATCAGGGCTTTCACTCTCTTCGCTGACTTCCAGTGCGGAGTGAACCGATTCAAGAATGCTCTGGGCTCCCAGCAAGTGACAGGATGGACCCCAGCACACGTCTAACGTCTTTTCTCCTGGTGGCGTAAAACGAAAATTAGTATAGAAAGAGGCCACGCTCCAGACTTCATTTGTAGTCTCTCCCGTGAATCTTGCTGTTTCCTTGATGGCCTCTTCTGGCAGATAGTGAATAGAATCTTGCACTGCAAGCAAGGACGACAGTATGGTAATTGTCGGTTGCTGTTGTGCGCTCAGAATCTGTTGAATTTCAACACGCAATGTTGAGCTCTGCTTTGTATCAGCAGTTGTCAATATAACCTCGGGTAGAAAATGGAAAATTCGACTTAAATACTCGAATCACAATCCTAGCAGAGCCCAATTAGGCATACAACGAATTTTGGCAAACACTCTTACCTCAAAATAGTCGATATTTTTTATAAGCATCTTGAGGATCCATGCCACCTAGAATCATGGTCCTCAGTTCACTTTCGGTTGTCATGATATTTTCTGTCTTGTCCAGTACGGTCATTATTATGGACTGGGGAATTACGATGACACCGTCGATGTCTGCAAGAATCCAATCTCCTGAGGAAATTACTACAGAACCTATAGTTATTGGTTTTCCCATCGATTCGACTTTCCATTTTCCAACGACATCTTGTGGTGTGTAATACCGGAAATAGATAGGCCAACCCAGCCGTTTTATAAAATCAGCGTCTCTGGTTCCACCATCAACCACATACCCGAGGACTCCTCTGTGTTTTAAAGTTTCTGCTGAAAGTTCACCCATATGAGCGATCGTGGAATCGTTCGGCTGACAAACCAGAACCGAACCACTCGGCACTTTGCTTAACAACCCGGTCCAGCTCAAAAGGGAATCGTCGTTTGAGATGGTTTCATCAATGACACCGCTACAGGTCCACACCGGACCTGCCAGGGGCTGAGCTTCATCTAAGGGACGTATATTATGCGGAAGAGCACAATCAGGATGTCCCATCTCACGCATGACATCGTAAACAGCTCCGGTGTAACACTTCAAAAGTCTATTAGTGATGTTGTTCATTAGTGTGAAAACCCCTACATGGTCACTTGGGCAACTAGAATACGAATGCGAGCTATCAACGTCATCAGATAAACGGAGTCCCAACGTTGCAGATCAAGTCTATCGAAACGATCTATCTTGAGGAATTCCCAGCCATAATCTGGGTTCAGGTTAAAACTGACTCTGGCCATATCGGTCTAGGAGAAACCTTTTTTGGACCAAGGGCGGTTGCCGGATGTGTTCACGAAATGTTCGCTCCAATGCTAATCGGTAAAGATCCATTAGCGATTGAACGCCATTGGCGTGACATGTTCGATATGGCCAATGCGTATGGCTATGCAGGAGCCGAAGCGAGAGCGATATCAGCCATTGACATTGCTTTATGGGACATAGCCGGGCAAGTGGCCGGACAACCCATTTACAACATGCTAGGCGGCGCATGCCGTAACCGTATACGTACCTATAACACCACTGGTCAATACGGGGATAATAAAGACATGGAGATGGCCATAGTCGACGCAGGAACGCTTGCTAAAAGTCTTATTGACGACGGCATTACTGCGATGAAATGGGCATTTACAGATCAATTCGCCGACATTAACCGCGGTACACATATTTCTAATGAAGATTTAAAGCTTCTTTTGAAACCTGTTTCTGATATTCGTGCCGCTGTCGGAGACCGGATCGAGGTTGCTAACGATGGTCACGGAAGGTGGAACCTAAATTCTGCCATCAAGATTGGTAAGGCCATGGATCATCTAGACATGATGTGGCAAGAAGAACTAATCCAACCTACAAACGTTGACAGTCATCTTAGGCTTGCGGAAGAAATTGAAGCTCCGATTTGTGTTTCAGAGCGACTTATAAGTAAATATCAGTTCCGAGAATATCTGAAGGCAGGAGCAGCGGAAGTCGTCATGCCCGACCTTATATGGACGGGTGGGATTACAGAAACGAAAAAGATTTGCACAATGGCAGAAGCTGAACAACGACCTGTCGCACCCCATGATATGACTGGACCTGTTAACGTTTTTGCCTGTGCGCACATCTCTATGAACGTTCCAAATGTCTTCCTGATGGAAACGTGCCGAGCTTTCTACGGGGAAGGCGGTTGGTACGATAAAGTTTTGGAGACCAACATCAAAGTCGAAGATGGATATTTATTAGCTCCAGAAGGTACTGGGCTGGGAACACGGTTACGACCTGATGTTTTTGATCGATCGGATTTAACTGTCGAAATTACTGACGAACCCCGTGATCATTTCCATTGGGGAGGTCACGAATCTCCCGCGTTTGAAGTTGTCGGGCCGCATGGAAAAAGGCGAGTTAAGTACCGTGATACCTGGTCGGGGTCCGATCCTGACATGGTTGCGGACGCGATGATCTAAAGAAGAAGTAGATATGTTGGGCCGATTGACTGCGCTAAGAACCAGCTTTCGCAGCAGCATCCATATCTAAAGTCCGATCTCTTGGTTGAGTCGGTGACATTACGATCTCTTCGATAACAGTCCGAACCGGCAACGTCGCACACAGCAGGATTGCACTGGCAACATCTTCAGGCATCATCATAGTTGCACGTGCCGCTGCGTCAGGATTTAACGGACGATTGTTCAGTATTGGGGTATCGACCTCGGCTGGAAGGATAGTACATGCTCGTATTCCCTTAGCATTTAGTTCGGCATTAATACCCCGCATCATATTAAAAGACGCAGCTTTAGCAGCACTGTAAGGTGATCCTCCTAAAAGCCCGGGATGAAGGGCGGCATACGACGAAGTAGTTATTACGGTCCCATGACCCCTTTGTATCATCGATCCGACTACGGACTGTGTGAGACGATACACCCCCTCTACATTCACCCGAAACACGCTATCCCACTCCTCCGGACCTACATATCTAATAGACCGAACGCGAGAGCTATGCCCAGCATTGTTTACAAGAACATCTACCTGACCATATTCTTCCAGAGTCCAGGTACCAAGTTCCGCTGCTGAGTCCCCGTTTTCAAGGTCTACGGAACGAGCCACGGCGGTTCCACCCTTAGATTTGATTATTTCCGCAACAGCATTCAGTGGATCTACCCGACGACCTGCCAATACCAGATGTGCACCTTCCTCCGCAAACATTAATGCCGCTTCGCGACCAATTCCGGTTCCCGCCCCAGTGATGATTGCTATCTGACCGTCAAGGTGACCCATGTTAAAACATCTCCAATAATCAAATTTGTAATGTGGTAGTTGATTTTACTTCCAATATCGCCAGTGCTGTTTTTCATCAGCCAATATTGTTTCGACCAATTTTCGTCCCATTTTTATACTGTAATTAGTCCCGCGGTCTTCAGGATAGACCTGTGTAGTGTTAGCCAGATACAGACGCTTTATGGGGGTTCGGTGATCGGGTATAACCTTAGAATAATTGGTGCCGATAATCGGCTGTGCGGCGCTTAGAGCGTTGTAATGTATGGCTTTGATCCAGGAACGCTGAAAATTCGGATTAAATTTGTTTAGATGCGGTAGATAAAGATCGAGCAATTCATCTTGAGAGAGACGATAAACCGGATCTTCACGATCAAGATAATTTGTCATGTACAGAATATTGTTGCCCCCATACCACTCTTTTGGCAGCATGTTGGTATGTTCGATCAAACCTAGGAACGGGACATCAGAGTCGGCTATATTCATCCAGTAAAAATCTGTAAGAGCATGAGTCATTTCCAGAATCACCACAACCGCCGCCAAGTAATGAACACTAGAAAGTCGCTCACGGTATTCGAAGGGTAGATCTACTAAATCAGGAAATGAAAAAGATGGAACGGTTGACAAGATACAATCAAAATCCCTGTCACGCTCTTCGCCATCGGGGGCAACCGTTTTCAATCCTGTAGCAACACCATCAACTACGTTTATTTTGATAACAGGCGTTGAAGTATGAATCTCTCCGCCCTTTGATTTAATGGATCCCTGTAATTTATCGAATATTGTGTCGAAACTTCCGTCAGGGTATCCAAGCATCTCTCTCTGACGAATCCCTTGACGAGAAGCGAATCTGGTTTGGATTTTTGACCAAAACCATGGCATGCCAATTTGATTATAGAAATCGCCAAATTTACCTTTAAGTAACGGAGCCCAAACTTTTTCATAAGCCATCCCACCAAGTCTTTCCCGTAACCAGAAATCAGCAGTATGGTCCTCCAGCTTCTTCCAATCTTTGATACGTTTCACACGCATAGCAAACAGACCAAGTTTGATTCGATCGATTATTGGAATCGCATCTAATCGAAGTAAGTCAATCGGTGTGGTGGTCTTATAAACCTTGCCTGAAGTATAAGTGCCGACTTTAGACGGATACCATTTCATGTGTTCGTAAATATCCAGATCCTTCATGAGATCTAGAATCGCTTCATCATTCGTAAATAGATGGTGATAACCGCGTTCTAAGGAACTTCCCCCAACCGGAATAGTTGATGCCTGCCCACCGACGAACGGAGCAGATTCATACACCGCCACATCATGACCTGTTTCGGTAAAGTCAAAAGCTGCAGCTAAACCAGCTGCGCCGGCACCGATAATCCCTATCTTCATTTGGTAGAACCTTGATCTGCGGCAGATTGCCTTGATTTCTTTGCACCCTGCAGCAGCCCGGAAAGAGAAGTGCCATCCCATACGAGTAACAGAGCACCAACTAAGGTCGGAGGCACCCAAACTACAACATGCACAGTTAAAGCATAACCAGCAGCTATTTCATTTTGCACGCCAAGTGCAGTCAAGGATGCTGCTCCAAAAAAATCAAATGGGCCCCATCCTCCAGCTGTCGATGGAAAAACTCCAGCTAAATTTGCGGCTGCCGTAAAAAGCAATATAGCGGAAAGGAATTCAAGTTCAGTGGTAAAAATAGAACCTAAATCAAATCCCATCGCTATGAGATAGTACATGGCTGCTTCCGCGGCCCAAACAGGTATTGACCATGCAAGAACTTTTAACAAATCAGAGATCGAGTTTACAACCGTTAGGCCTTCTAGTAGTCGATCAATAATCGCAAGTATACGTTTCCGGTATTTGTGGCCCACCACAATCAAAATACGGCTAAGAAACACATTGACGTTGTGTTTACTTGAAACGGAGATGAGAAGGACTACGCTAAACACTGCAATGAAAGGCAGTAGTGCGGCCAACACCATCACCAAAGTTCCTCCTGGTACATTCGAAGAAATATCCCCGAACGCTCGTTCGACTCCTGAGGCGCTCATTAGTCCAGCCGCTCCCAGGAAGAACAGTAGAGCAAGTACATCTGTGGCACGCTCAACTGCCACAGTCCCAAAAACTGCTGAAGTTGAACACCCCTCCCGCAAGCTCAAGTAGTACGCTCGAATCACTTCGCCG
>CAJWJL010000097.1:0-7835 GCA_913042135.1 uncultured Chloroflexota bacterium
TGATTCGTACTATTGGCGCTTCGCCGATGATTGCAACTTTTAGGTCGGTGATTTTAATTTTCAGTTCCTGTGTGATTGAATGACGATTATTGATATTCGTCCGAAATTTTACGACTGAGACGAAGTGCAGAACCGTAACAATCATCATAAATTCGTTTTAAGTATCAGAACTCTAACGTACACGAATATTCGATTTTAGGATTACTATTTGTGCTTAGAAAATCTTTTTCGAATCAAACGGAGCGAAAATGCGTGTAGCGACTTGGCGTGGTGGTAGCGAAATAACGATTGATACGGTTCCGGATCCTCGGCCGGCACTTGGTCAACTGATGCTCAAGGTGCACTCATCGGGAATATGCGGTACTGACATCCACAAGACGCAGGGGCTTTTTCCTGGCATTCCGCCTGAAGTGCTAGGGCATGAATTCGTCGGACCGGTTGTAGAGGTAGGCGAAGGTGTCGATCCTAAATTGATCGGTAAAAATATCGCGTGTACATTGAACGCGTCCTGTGGAGAATGCCAGAGTTGCATGACATGGTCCGCTATGCATTGTGAACGCGAGCCTAGACTTGCAGGTGGTTTTGCCGAGTATGTTATCGTCGATCAACGGCAAGCTCATATTGTCCCTGATTCACTTGACCCTGAAACTGCTGCGATGACTGAGCCTGCGGCTTGTGTCATCTCCACGCTCAACATGCTGGGTGAAATCGAAGCGGGCTGTGATGCCCTGGTGGTCGGTGGCGGTCTTCTTGGATTACTGACTGTGGGTGTCTTGAAATTACGTGGTGCTGGTCGCGTCATACTGTCTGAACCCAACCCGACCCGACTTTCTATGGGAAGGCAGTTTGGAGCGGACATTCTGAATGACCCAACTGAAGTTGATCTGGTTGATCTCATCAATGACCTCACAGATGGACATGGTGTCAAGGTAGGAGTCGAAGCGGTTGGAGTCCCTCAACTGGTGGCAAACGTTTCAAAAATGATCAGGCCGCGTGGAAATCTGGTTCTTGTCGGAGTCAGCCCGCAAGGCTCTGCTCTCCCAGTCGATCTTTATGAGTTCCACTACAAAGAAATAACTATGAGTGGTGCATTCGGTGCAGGGGATGCATTTGGTGAGGCTCTCGAAACGCTTCCTAATTTAAATCTCGCTGGAGTGGTCAGCGGACGTTTTCCACTTGAACGAACCGCCGAGGCTCTTGAAATTTCAGCTGGTGGGACTGGTGTCAAGTATATGATCGCACCCCATGATTAGCTCCTATATTCGTCGGGTATGAGTGGCGTGCTGTTCCCAATGGAGTTAGTCTTCGTTCGCTCGTTAATTTCGACCTAAATTGTGATCGCAATTGTTTATTTGGTTCAGAGGTAATTCATGCCAAAACTTTCCGGTGGGGAAGCCCTAGTTAAATCTTTAGTGCGGGAGGGTGTAGAGGTTGTTTTCGGACTACCTGGGGTACAGATGTATGGAATCGTCGCGGCATTGCGAGATGAGCCAAGCATAAAATTCGTTGTAACAAGGAACGAAGCTGCGACAACATATATGGCGGACGGTTATGCAAGAACGACCGGAAAGCCTGGAGTTGTGATGGTTGTTCCAGGGCCTGGTATATACAACGCTGGCGGCGGTCTTTCGACGGCTTTCTCCAGATCGTCACCGATAGTATTTATCGCAGGCCAGATACCCCGATCTACCATCGGTAAGAATTTTGGCGGGTTGCATGAAGTAAATGATCAGAAAGAAATCACGAATCCGGTGACCAAGTGGCAGAAGCTGGTACTTCGTCCGAGCGAAGTTCCTGAGAATATTCATGAAGCTTTCAGGCAGGCTATGTCTGACCGCCCATCGCCTGTTCATTTTGAACTTCCACCCGAGACCATGGTTGAGCGAGAAGAAGTCCAGTTGCTTGAACCCGCCCAGATCATCCGCAGGTTACCTAGTAGTTCCCTTATAGAACAGGCAGCCAAGGAAATAGCGGCAGCACGCAAGCCCGTTATTTACGCAGGTGGTGGTATAGCGCGCTCAGATGCCGAAACTGAGTTGGTTGCATTCGCAGAGTCGGCCCGCATAGCTGTCCTAACATCTGCCGGTGGTAAAGGCACAATGTCCGAGAAACACCCGCTTGCACTTGGGGGGTCACTTGGACCGTCTGGGCTTCTTAAAGACTACATAGAGGATGCAGATCTGATCATAGGAATAGGTACCCGTTTTTCAATGCGTAACCAGGCCGGAGATGAAGCTCGGCTGGTTCATATCGATGCGGACCCGGAGATGATTGGACACGTTCATAAGAACACTCTGGGACTCGTCGGAGACGTGAAAGCAACCCTGCCACTGCTGGGAGCAGCTATACAGTCTGCCGGTGGGGGGGGTTGGAACTCTCCGGTTGAAGAAGTTCGAGATATCCAGCGCAAGCTTACCGTCAGCGAAGATGAATTAAACCATCCACAGGAAGATTATATTCAAGCTCTTCAAAAAGGAGTTCCGAGCGAAGCCATAACGGTTTTCGGAATGACCCAGCTTGGTTACTACTCAAGGCCACGATGGATCACTGAGAATCCAAAGACCTACATCGACTCAGGATATTCGGGGAACCTCGGATTTGCATTCCCGACCGCCCTTGGAGCGAAAGTAGGGAATCCCGGCAAGGATGTGGTTTGTGTATCAGGCGACGGAGGTTTCATGTACAACTCCTCAGAAATATCCACAGCGGTCAAGTACGGCATCAATCTGGTGACGGTTATATACAACGATGGTCATTACGGTAATGTCGCGCGGGATTTAGACGATGATTTTGGTGGAGATTACGAGACCGAATTCTCGAATCCGGATTTTGTAAAACTCGCAGAGGCATATGGTGCTATAGGACTTCGTGCCAAAGATCCGTTTGATGTCCAGAATGTGATTCCTAGAGCCCTAGATATGAAAAAGCCGGTATTCATTGATGTGCCGGTTAGTCGTGTCCCGCGGCCCAAGCAATGGGCAGCCAGAGCACCCTGGACCAAGCCACAGGAGGGGTTGATCGACTAATTCTCCCCAAATTCATGGGGTCTGAGGGCAGCTTCTATTGCGAAGTTAGCCGGGGTTTCAATGCCGTGCTTTGTCCCGAGTTCGACTACACGCGCGTTCAAAAGGCCGATTTCTATCGGGTTATTGGCGATCAGATCGTGACCCATCGACCCTATGATGAACGGCTCTCTCGCCTGGGTGGTAGCCAAAAGATCTGCAGCTATTGACTGAGGTAAAGGAATACCGGTTGCCCGTCCAACTTCGGCTACCTCTGATAGAACCTGCAGATACATCTGGGTTGTGGATTCCTGTGCGAAAATTTCTCCTATCGGTTTGCGTGTCAGAGCCGTCATGCCGCTCAGCGCACAAATGAAGGTGAATTTCTCCCAGATAGCCGACTCTATATTTTCGTGTGTCTCAGCCGCGATTCCTGCCGCAACACATTGAGTTGCAAGTTCGTTTACACGCGCACTTTGTCCCTGAGTTAAAGCACCTATGACAAGAGAACCAGGGCCACCTGCCTGTGTTACAACACCGGGGCTGGTGATCATTGATGAAACGGTTGCTGTACAACCCAGAACATGCTCTTTTCCGAATGCATCGCTTAATAACTGTTCGCTGTCGATTCCGTTTTGCGTCGAGATGATTAGTGTGTTTTTTCCGACCAGTTCTGTCATGTCTGTAATGGCTGTCTCAGTTCCCCAACTTTTAACAGCGAAAATCACCAGGTCCACGGGATCGATAGACGACATGTCATCTGTTGCGGGTGAATCCAGGTGGAAGTCGCCCAGTAAAACAGTATTCAACTGAAGCCCATCTTTGTTTATTGCCTCCAGATGTGACCCGCGTGCGATAAAGGTTACGTCGTGACCCGCCTTCGCAAGTGCTCCACCGTAATATGCTCCTGTGCCGCCAGCTCCCACCACCGCCACTTTTAGTTTTTGACCTGCCAAACGTTACTCCTTGGGACATCGATTATTAAATCTTAAGGTATTCACTAATTCCTGTGAAACGTTATCATCTCATCATGTTGCAACTTCTTATTCATAACGCAAGGATAATCGATGGAACTGGATCGCCCTGGTTTAGGGGGTCCGTGCTTGTGGATCAGAATACCCTGACTGTTAAGCGGGGAGACCTGAACCTGGTTGATTACGAATCCGAACGAGTAATTGATGCTGAAGACAATATCGTGTGTCCCGGATTTGTTGACCTCCATTCTCATGCTGGATTGACAATCCTTGGCGATCCTCATCATGATCCCAAGGTGCGCCAGGGAGTCACTACTGAACTTGTAGGCATCGACGGTATTTCACATGCTCCGTTTAAAACAAGAGAGGAACTCGAAAGGTATATATGGCTTGATGCTGGGCTCAACTGGTATCCCCCGGAACCTGACTGGTTGACGACGCAGCAACTACTGAATAAATACGACGGTTCCGTGGCAATTAATATCGCCTATATCTTAGGAAATTCTCCGGTTAGGATCTGGGCTTCTGGTTGGGAAGACAGACCGGCGACTGAATCCGAGATTGCGAATATGAAATCAGTAATTCGTGAATCGATGGAAGAGGGTGCCTGGGGCTTATCGACCGGCCTGGACTATCCTCCTGGGGCTTTCGCCTCTACAGAAGAACTTATCGCCATCTCGACTCAGACTGCCAAGATGGGCGGAATATATCACACTCACACGCGTGCCTCATTGAAATCTCAAGGGGTTTATGCGCCATGGGAGGAGGCCGTGGAAATCGGCCGTAAATCTGGCATACCGATTCACCTTACACATTATCGTCAGCCAAAACAGGGTGAGGGGACGTACCAGGGGTATCTGGGATTGGTAGAAGATGCACGCGACGAAGGTATTGACGTGACATTTGATTGCTATGCCTATCCATACTCTGGAACTGCGGTCACAATCATGCTGCCGTTCTGGGCCAAAGATGGCGGTCCGGAGCGCACTATGGCTGCTTTGTCCGACCCATATGATCGAAATAGGATGAAGCGGGAGTTGAATTCTCGATCAGATATACAAGAAATATGGAATGAGCGTTGGTTGCATAATTTCCGTGAGCCACACAACAGTAAGTATGACGGGAAGTCGATATGGGACATAGCTGAAATGAGAGCGCAGGAACCGGCCGACGCCTTGTTTGATCTTCTCTTAGAGGAAAGGCTTGGGATCAGTGAAGTCGGGACAGGAACCAATGCCGATACGCTTCCAGAGTTCGTGTCTCATCCATTCGGCATGATTGCATCCGATGCAATTTTGTTCGGAGAGTACCCCAACCCTAGGACTTACGGGTGTTTCCCGGTCGTCCTATCCAAGTTCGTTCGGACTGAAAAACACCTGAAACTACCTGAAGCTATTAGAAAGATGACCTCGTTTCCTGCTCAAAGGATTGGCTTGATGGATCGAGGACAACTAGCGGATGGATTCAGGGCAGACATAGTTATCTTCAATCCGGATACCGTTCACACCGATGCGACTAAAGAGGATCCTAAACACTACCCGGTCGGGATTGATTACGTCATAGTGAACGGGGAGGTAGTTATTGAGCGCGGTAATAACACTGGCGCTACTCCTGGAATGGCATTGCGACGGGGCCACTGAATTCGTGCGAAATGTAGAAGACACTATTTATGGATTGTCGTAAAAACGACCTTCTTCTTCCTTACACAACAAATTAGATATTTTGTGAATTTCCCCTGAAGTGGACAAATTCTGTGTAAAGAACATCAAGCTATAACGATTAGTATGTAAAGGTATGTCACAGAGTAACGTTAGAAATTTTTGCATAATCGCCCATATTGATCATGGGAAGTCCACCCTTGCTGATCGTTTGATTGAAATCACCGGTGCGGTGTCCGCGCGTAATATGACAGAACAGCATCTCGACACTATGGAGTTGGAACAGGAACGTGGTATCACCATTAAAGCTCAGGCGGTACGGCTTCAGTTCACTGCCCTTGATAGCGTCGACTACCAACTCAACCTAATAGATACACCTGGTCACGTTGATTTTTCGTATGAAGTATCGAGGTCTCTTGCCGCCTGTGAGGGTGCAGTGCTACTTGTCGATGCTACTCAGGGGATTCAGGCACAGACGATTGCTAATGTTTACCTAGCATTAGAGCACGACCTTGAGATCATTCCGGTTATAAATAAGCTTGACATGCCGGCAGCTCAGCCGGATCGCGTGATGACCGAATTAGAACAGACATTTGGGTTTACAAAATCAGAAGTTCTGCAAATCTCAGCCAAGACCGGTGATGGAGTTGACGATCTGCTTGAACGCGTCGTCGAAAAAGTAGACCCGCCAGGTGGTGTCAGCGATGACCCTCTCAGGGCGTTGATATTTGATTCAAAATATGATCAATTCAAGGGTGTTGTTGCTTATGTAAGGGTAATGCATGGATCATTTAGCAGTTCCGATCGTGTGCGCCTAATGGGCACCAATGTCGAAACTGAGGTGCTTGAAACAGGATTCTTCAGTCCTGTACTTGAAAAAACTTCTGGTTTGCGCACCGGTGAGGTTGGATATGTGGCCACGGGGTTAAAAGACGTCAAATCAGTGCGTGTCGGTGACACGATGACGCTGTCCTCTAATCCTGCAACTGAACCGCTTGCAGGATATGCTCCACAAAGCCCTATGGTTTTTACTGGGATTTTTCCAACGGAAGGAGAGGATTACCCAGAATTGCGTGACGCATTGGAAAAATTGCAATTGAACGACGCTGCATTGGTTTTTGAACCTGAGTCTTCAGCTGCACTGGGTTTCGGTTACCGATGTGGATTTTTGGGTTTACTCCACATGGATATCGTCCAGGAACGACTTGAAAGAGAGTACGGGCTCAATCTTATAGCTACTGCTCCCAGCGTTAGTTACGAGGTGCTGTTAAAAGAAGGCGAAATCATCACCGTTGACAATCCATCCAGACTACCTGAAAACAATGCATACGATGAAATCCTCGAACCCTGGGTCAACATAACCATCGTTTCGCCGGCTCGATATATAGGTGTCATCATGGAACTGGTAACCGGCAAGCGAGGTGAGTACAAAAAGATCGAGTATCTAGAGTCGGTTGGCGCAAAAAATTCTTCTGATGATAATACATCGGCGGGCGATGGCAGGGTCATGCTTGAGTATGACATGCCCTTGTCGGAGATACTTGTCGACTTTCATGACAAATTGAAGTCGGGTACTCAAGGTTATGCGTCCATGGACTACTCGAAAATCGACAACAGGCCTGCTGATCTGGTTAAACTTGATGTTCTTGTGAATCATGAGCCTGTCGATGCACTTTCAATGATCACCCACAGGGATGAAGCTGCTTCGAGTGGTCGTTTACTCGCATCAAAACTTAAAGAACTGATTCCTCGACAGATGTTTGCTGTGCCCATACAGGCTGCCATCGGTGGCAAGATTGTCGCCCGTACTAATGTAAAGGCCCTTCGGAAAAACGTCCTCGCCAAATGCTACGGCGGTGACGTTACACGTAAGCGAAAACTTCTTGAACAACAGAAAAAAGGTAAGAAACGACGCATGAAGATGGTGGGTTCGATCGAAGTTCCCCAGGAAGCATTCATGGCGGTTCTATCACTTGAGTAATAACAGTCCAGCATCATCTTTAAGTTCATGAAATCGCAACTTTGATGCCTACTATATTTAGTGGGGCGATTACCTCATTTTCTTATCCCTTATATCGACGTATATGGGCTACATCTGTTGTGTTCGCACTTGGGAACTGGGGCGAACGACTGGCTGTTGGATGGGTGGTTCTGAACGAAACTGGTTCGATATTTCTCACTGCGGCTACATTCGCTGTCCG
>CAJWJL010000098.1:0-7820 GCA_913042135.1 uncultured Chloroflexota bacterium
CATTTGCCGTGCTCCTAGACCGTTGTGAATGACACGGTAACGCGAATTGTTACGGCGTGTACGGCTGATTTTGCCTGATAGTCCAGGGCTCCTGGAAAGGGGTCATGAATCGATTGGTCATTCGGACTGACTTAGTAAACTGCCTGACGTCAGCGCTACTGGGATACGGCTGGCTGGAGTTTTAGGATGGGACCGTTAATAGAAAAACGGCTAGATTGTGAGGCGATACACGCGGCATTCACAGGGCTATCAGACAGACAAGTAGTGGGCGGTTGACGGTAAGCTACTGCTGGACCTGAGGGCAAATAGGGCGTTTATTCTTCCTATACACCTGATGTCTTCTGTGAGCGCAGACAATAGGTACTCAACAGAAAAGCCGCTGACATCAACCGGCCATACACCAGATTTGACAGTATCTCATACCAGATGACAGGCACACCAAATATCTGGTGAAACCTGCTGGAACCAAGGTTCGTCCTCAAAGCACTTTCTCTCTGCCAAAGGACAACGCGTATTGAAGTTGCATCCCTTAGGTGGATGTGCTGGGCTAGGCACATCGCCTTCTAAAATAATTCGTCTTCGCTTTTCCTCGACTAATGGATCGTGAATGGGCACTGCGGAAAGTAGTGCTTTGGTGTATGGGTGTTGTGGATCATTGTAGAGCTGGTCTCGGTCTGTGAGTTCTACTAACTTACCAAGGTACATCACTGCTACACGGCTTGAGATATGGCGAACCATACTCAAATCATGGGCAATAAAAAGGAAGGTTAGTTTGAATTCATCCTGCAGTTCCTCTAGTAAATTAACTATCTGTGCTTGTATTGATACGTCTAAGGCTGAAATAGGTTCGTCACAGACAATGAACTCTGGATTTAGGGCCAAAGCTCTTGCTATAGCGATACGCTGACGTTGACCTCCTGAAAATTCATGAGGATAGCGATTAACAAATCTATGGTTTAAGCCCACTTTGTTGAGTAGGTCTTGAACCCGTTCTACACACTCTTTTCCTGTGGCAATATTATGTATTTGTAAAGGTTCACTAATTATCTCATATACTGTAGTACGTGGATTAAGAGAAGAATATGGATCCTGAAAGATCATCTGAGCACGACGCCGTACTTTGCGAAGCGCTTTTCCTTTTAGTTCTACTAAATTCTTACCTTCGAAAAACACCTCACCGGAAGTCGGGCGGTGAAGCTGCAAAATAGTACGCCCTAATGTCGATTTACCACAGCCACTCTCCCCTACTAAACCTAGAGTTTCCCCCTTTAATACCTCAAACGAAATACCGTCTACAGCCTTCACGGCTCCAACTTGATTCTCAAAGACAAACCCAGAGGTGATGGGAAAATGTTTCTCTAGATTTACTACCTGAAGTAAGACTTCGTTATCAGCCTTCATGTTTTTTCATTTTGAGGTATATCTACCCAGCAGGAAATTTTGTGGCTCGAATTTATTTTCCTTAGTGGCGGATTATTATGCTTACACTTCTCAACAGCGTTTTTACATCTGGGAACAAATGGACAGCAATCAGGTAAATCAATTAGGTTTGGAGGTGCTCCCTCAATTGAGATGAGTTTCTGATGAATCTTGGAATCCAAACGTGGCAACGATCTAAGTAGGCCAATGCTATAAGGGTGACTTGGATTGGCGTAAAACTCCTTTAAAGGAGCAGATTCAACTATTTGTCCAGCATACATTACTATAACTTTATCTACACAGCTTGCCACTACCCCTAAGTCGTGGGTTATCCAGATCACCGCCATACCAAGCTCTTTTCGCAGTCGCGTGACCAAGTCAACAATTTGAGCTTGTATGGTTACATCCAGCGCGGTTGTAGGCTCATCGGCAATAAGGAGTTGAGGATCACAAGAAAGGGCCATAGCGATCATGACACGTTGGCACATGCCACCGGAAAACTGGTGAGGATAATCGTTCAATCGATTTTCGGCCTCGGGTATTCCCACCATATTGAGCAACTCAACAGTACGGTTAATGGCCTGCCTCTTATCTCTTCCTGTATGAATTAGCACTGACTCACTAATCTGATTCCCAATGGTCAGTACGGGATTGAGGGAAGTTAATGGTTCTTGAAAAACCATTGCAATTCGATTGCCTCGCATTTCCCGAAGATCATGGGGGCTCATTTTGAGAATGTCACGACCCTGAAACAGTACTTCTCCGCCAACAATCTTGCCCGGGGGATCCGGTATCAGACCCATGATGGAAAGCATGCTCACACTTTTCCCGGATCCGCTCTCGCCAACAATACCCAGTGCTTCTCCCGGCTGCAAAAAAAATGAAACCCCATTTACCGCATTGATGTCACCATCTCGCGTAGAAAAAATCGTCTTTAATTCTTTTACCTCCAACAAAATTCTTTACTCCTTAAGGGCAACAATCAATCGATCCACTCTATGAAGACAGAAAAAGAGAATAAAGCTAGCTACGTTAGTTCCGATTCAAACGAGGATCAAGAGCATCACGCATTCCATCCCCAAAGAGATTAAATCCCAATACCGTTATCATAATGGCGATGCCAGGAAAGAATACCAGGTGAGGTGAGGTGAAAAGGTAATTACGCGATTCACTCAAAATTTGTCCCCATTCTGGCATTGGCGGCTGGGCACCCAGACCAAGAAACGAAAGTGCCGCTGCGTCTAGTATAGCTGTGCCAATACCCAGTGTTCCCTGAACGATAATCGGTGTGATCGAGTTTGGCAAAACATGATTGAAAACGATTCGCATCGGGCTGGCACCTAGAGCATGCTGCGCTACGATGAATTCACGCTCCTTGATTGAGAGCACGCTTGCCCGAGATAAGCGCGCATATTGGGGGATAAAGGTGATAGAGATGCCTATTAGAGCGTTCAACAATCCAGGACCTAAAATCGTTACGATTGAGATCGCCAACAACAGTGCCGGAAAAGCCAGAACAACATCCATGATTCGCATTATGATGTTGTCTACCTTTCCACCAACATAACCCGCCGTAACTCCCAAAATCGTGCCGGCTGCGATAGCAAGACTAATACTCACGAACCCAACGAACAGGGATGAGCGGGTCCCATAAATTACCCGACTAAAAAGATCCCTTCCATTTAAGTCAAGCCCCATGAGATGTATCGCATCCTCACAGCCGAAAAGCGGAAGGCAGGGAACTTTCCCTGGTAAACGGCCAGTTTCGCCAGGCACTCCAATCATGGAAAGTATAGGGTCATGGGTAGCAATAAGCGGTGCGGCGACAGCGATCAGGAGTAGCACGGTGATAATAATCAGGCCGATTACAGCCGACGGATAGCGCAAGATATTCTTGGTGGCCTGTACCCACAAATTTGAAGATCGGTTGTCTTGTAGTTGAATTTGATCTTCTGACTGTAATGGACTTAGTGCTAGCATTAAATTCTGATACTCCTAAATTTGTTATGACTAACTCAATCGAATCCGCGGGTCTACAATGCCATAAATAATATCCACAATCATGTTGATTAGGACGAAGCCCATAGCAATGATAACCGTGAACCCTTGAACCAAGGTGTAATCGCGCGAAGTAATACTATCTACAAGGGTACGTCCGACCCCGGTGAGGCCAAAGATCGTTTCGGTGAGAACTGCGCCGCTAATGATAAGCCCGAAATTAAGCCCAATAACGGTCACTACAGGTAGAAGAGAGTTCTTACCCGCATGTTTAATGACCACGACGAATTCTCTCACTCCCTTGGCGCGAGCAGTTCGTACATAGTCCTCGCCCAGTACTTCCAATAGACTTGAACGTGTCATGCGAGCAATAATCGCCAAGGGTATCGTACCAACAGTGATCGCGGGTAGGATAAGATGACGTATCGCATCAACTAGAACGCCACCGTTAAACGTCAGAATACAATTTAAGATGTTAAGTCGTGAAATGAAAACCAATATGCCCGCAGGTTTTTCTCCCTCAATTACCCATCCCCACACTAAGTAGAATGGCTCTGGATATGTACCAGGGGTCAATCGACCAGATGGTGGTAAGGTCAATGGCGTATCCATTAGCAACACTCCAAACAGATACGACAACATCAACCCCAACCAGAAAACCGGCATAGATACACCAATGTTGGCGATAATCATCGTGCCTAGATCGAATTTCGACTTATGGCGATAGGCGCTAATAATGCCAAGAGGAATACCAACAAGAATGGCAAACATCAAAGCGGCAAGTCCTAGCTCTATTGTTACGGGTAACCTTTCGATCAGTATTTCAACTACTGGGCGATGAAAACGGAGGGAATCTCCCAGGTCGCCCTGCAAGATGTTCGTGATATAGATGCCAAATTGTACTGGAAGCGGTTTGTCTAGACCGTTATGCTTCATATAGGCTTCACAAATTTCTTCAGTGGCACGTTCTCCAAGTACTGCTATGCATGGGTCTCCGGGGAGTGCATGTATCAACGCGAACGTAACGATTAGAATACCTATTAGAACTGGAATTGAGGAAAGTATCCGTCGAAAAATGAATCGAGCCATATGCTTTAGTATCTCCAGTTTAATTGCGGCACATCTAAGCACAATTGCATAAAATATTATCCCCCCTTATTAGGTATTGAGGTGGTTCCATCTTTTTGAACAGCTGAACCGAATTTATTAGAGGAATTCTGCATGATGGTTATGCGGCCATCTGTTGGGGCAGGTGCTGGAAGAATATCTGAATGCCCAAAAAAAAACTAATGCCGGGCTTAATTTACCCGGCATTAGGATTATTTGAAATGAAATTTGTTTTTATTAACTACATTTATCTGCATTGACGAACTGGCCAAAGTATTGGAGCCATAATGTGAATCCTCCTCCGGTACCAGTATGCATCGGGCTAGCACAGTCACCACTTGTTTGCCATGTGGTGATCACATCGTTGGCATCAAAATCCGACCCATCATGGAATTTCACTCCTTTTCGTAAGTTGAATGTCCAGACAGTACCGTCCTCAGAGACCTCCCAGCTTTCTGCTAGACCGGCTTCGACATCAGTCCCGCCCACAGCGAAGTCGAGTAGTGCTTCGTTAGTCTGATGACAAGCGCGGAAGGATTCGCCGTCGAAAGTGTCATTACAATAAAGCGAGATTGGCTCGGCGCTTTGCATGAAAATAATGTTGTCGTCATCCGGGTCTTCTATGCGTGAGAGCTCCTCTGTACCGTCTAGCACACCTGGATGCAAGTTATTCATACGTGCCTGCCACACGTCCGAAGCAGCACCATGGCCAAACGTTACCCAAGGTATATTGTCATGAATGGCTTCAGCGACCTCGGTAAATAATGCGATTCGTTTTTCTGGATCGACTGTTTGTCCGGCAAGAACCAGCGGTTCGTAGACGGCGGGGTAAGGGTCGCCAAATCGAGTCATATTTTCTAGCAGACAACATGACAGGAAGTTGTAGGCATCAGGATAGTCAGCACCCCAGCCCAACATAAACAAAGACTCGTTACCGGCACGGGACGATTGTAAGAAAGTGCCAGATTCGACGACATTAACATCTGCACCAAAACCAGTTTTGGCTAGTTGTCCTTGTATATCGTTCGCAATAATTCCCGGCGTAGGCAGGTAACTGCGCACGACATCGCGGAAGGTTAGAGCTAGTGGCCTTGTTTTGCCGGTTCGGGTGTCGGTGATGGTCTTAAGTGGCAAATCAAATCCTAAATCGGCAGCTGCTTCTTTTAACAAAGCCCGAGCCTTATCTGGATCATACCCAGGTGCCCCCCCAATGCCATCTATATGGCCAAATACAGCTGGCGGCGCAAAATCAGTTGACAATTGCGATCCTGTGGGGAAGAAGTTATCCACGATACGCTTACGGTCGATCGACATAGCAATTGCCTGTCGGACACGGATATCGTTTAGGGGAGCATAGTAGTTACTGATCCCAAGATAAACACCAGTCAAGGAAGGAAGGTTCACAACAGCAAACTTTGAGTCTGCCTCAAACACGGGAATATCATCTGGAGTGGCGAATTTCATCCCGTCTATTGTCTTGGCGCGCAACTCAGTGGCCCGAGCTGCAGACTCAGAACTCCAACGCAAAATAACAGTTTCTTCGACAGAGGGTTTTCCCCAGTAATCGTCAAAGCGGCTGAATACAATTTCATTACCCTTATCCCAGCGCTTCAGCTTTAGCGGGCCGGTTCCGATTGGAGCATCCAATAGCTGACCTTGACCACCGGTCGATTCCAAGTATTCACTCGGAGATATTGCGAGTCCAGCACTGGCCATGTTGTATATAAACGAGATGTCAACGTTACATAGAGAAACAACTACTGTGTGTGAATCAGTTGCCTCAATTGATTTGAAGTTGCCGCCGTAATCGCAGTTAGCAGCTGAAAAACTCTTCAAGTCGGCTTGCCCTACAGCAGGTACGATCGTCACTCCCAAAATCAGAGCGAATAACCCCATACCATTTAATAGTCGTATTACTGTCCTCATTTAATTTCTCCTTATTTTTCCTTAAAAAGATTTGTGAAAAATGAACAACTTTTTAACGGAACTTCAGATCGAGCTATCTCATCTTGCTTGAACCAGAGATTGGTAAACATCATCGTATCAAGAAATTTCACTATAACATATCCTTATGAAAGAGTGTTATTCTTATGTAAAGATTATCAATTATGAGGTGAACGATGAGAATTGATGCTGATTTTGAGTGCGGCAGTATTATTGTCCAAGAGCTTACTGATACGGGCGCCATTCTTTCTATCCGCCCCGACACTGAAACGGATTATTTTCAGTGGTTCTACTTCCGAGTAACCGGTGCGCCAGATATCGCCAGAACATTCAAGTTCGCCAATGCTGGTGAAGCCCGTTACGAAAAGGCATGGCAGTACTACCAGGTGGTGGCGTCTTATGATGAGAAAAATTGGTTTCGTGTCCCTACCGAATACGATGGGTCGACCCTGACCATCAAACATACTGCAGTGGAATCAACTACGTCGTATGCATTTTTTGTACCTTATCTAACGGCGCAACGGGAAGCCTTGCTCCAAGAGTGTGAAAGTTCTCTACTCGTTACGCGGCATAGCATTGGCAGATCATACCTAGGGAAGCAACTGGATATGGTCGAGATTGGGGATGCGGTCCACCCGGTCAGAAAAATTTGGGTGATGGCTCGACAACATGCTGGTGAGTCGATGGCTGAATGGGCTACCGAAGGCTTAATCAAGCGCTTGCTTGATCCATTGGATAGCGCATCACATGCGTTGTTGAGTAAAGCAAAGGTGTATGTGGTCCCAAACATCAATCCAGATGGCAGCGCACTCGGTAACCTCCGAGCCAATGCAGCCGGGGTAGACCCTAATCGGTCCTGGGCCGAACCCAACGATAAAATCCCAGAGATTGTCGCTATTCAAAAGGCAATGAAAGAGATTGGTGTGGATTTGTTTCTGGATATGCATGGTGACGAGGAACGTCCATTCATCTGGATCGGCCATCCCGATGTTAATCAGTCAACGAAGGCTAAGCAGATCCAGCACCAATTAGCGCAAGAATTGGCAGAACGCAATCCGGAAATCCGTCCTGCTCCTAAAGGATATGGAGATGTGGTGATTCAAAAAACTTCGAGAAGTGACAACTTAAGTTTTGCATCAAATTGGGTGGCGGCCACCTTTAACTGTCCGGCCTTGATTACGGAACTCCCTTTCGCAAAGCCGGCTCATATGAGCGAGGATACTATGCTTCAAGAGGGCTGCCTGCGTTTCGGGCGCACCTGTGTAGAAGCGTTAAACGTTGTTGTTGACTAATTCGAAAAGGAGAATTGGCGAGAAAACTGAAGATGTTGGATAAGAGTGTCGGTGATGAGG
>CAJWJL010000099.1:0-7775 GCA_913042135.1 uncultured Chloroflexota bacterium
CTCGCCCAAACCTCACCAAGCGCAGGATTTTCACTGTCGATCCATTGCCCCGAGGCGGGATCATGCCAGTTGCCCCCAGCATAGTATTGGTATGTCTTCACCCCGGTAAATACGCTGCGAGCTCTTTTTCCACACCTTTAGGGTCAGTAGCAAGACCCTGGCTTAAACCAGACGCCATTTCACCCGGATATGATTCTTCGGTTCCCGCGTTAATCGCCTCGAGAACTGCTCGGGCGACCTCTTCAGGCGGCATTTTAGGTGGCGGAAAGTCCTTACTCATATCTGTATCTACAGCACCCGGCATCACAGCAATCACCAAAGTATTTTGTGCGCTGAGTTCAGCTCGGACACCTTCAGTGAGTCTAAGTGCAGCTGCCTTTGATGCGCAGAGCGATCCCATAAGCGGAAGAGCAACCCGGGACAGTATTGACAATAAATTAACAATGCAGCCACCGCCGTTCGTCTTCAGCACTGGTGCAAACGCCCTACACATGGACAGCGTACCAAAGTAATTCGTTTCCATTTCTTCACGGGCGCTGTCCAGGTCACTCGCTGCAATCAGACCACGCGTACGATTAACACCCGCATTATTGATCAAGACCTCTACATCGCTACAGCCCAGAGCAGCCTGTGCCACCGAAGACGCATCAGCAATATCCAGTACGACACTCTGAACGATATCAGGGTGCAGAGATACTAAATCCTCAACCGCAGACGGATCCCTCGCCGAGGCATAAACTTTTTTCGCACCTTGAGCAACCAAAGCCTTGACCAAACAACGCCCTATGCCACGGTTGGAACCCGTCACCAAAGCCACGCAACCAGAAATATTCATAGCCTTCTCTCTATTGAACTCAGTTGTTTCATTTTTCGTTACATTCAGCCATTTTTCATCGACTTCGGGCAATGGAACCGATTGAATCAGGGTGCTAGTGTAACGGCGCCTGGGATTTTCAAAAATCTCCTCAGTACGCCCGGTTTCTATCTGCCGACCATTCAAAAGAACCGTAGCCCTGTCACACACTGTACGCACTACCGAAAGATCGTGACTGATAAAAACAACCGCAAGACCAAGATCACGTCTTAGTTCGTTGAGTAGAAGCAGAATTTGTGCCTGATTAGACACGTCGAGGCCCGATACGATTTCGTCAGCAACAACCAGGGACGGTCTAAGCGAGATAGCCCGTGCAATACACACCCTCTGTTGCTGACCCCCGCTCAATTCATGAGGAAAACGTCGCTGCAGCACAGGATCAAGACCAACTCTGTCGAGCAACTCGGACGCCTTTTCGGTAGCGTTGATGCCCCGAAACGAGTGACCGTTTGTTCTTAGGGGCTGCAGCACGGCATCTCTGACTCGCCGACGAGGATTCAAAGAGGCTTGTGGTTCCTGAAATATCATCTGCATGTCGGCACGCATTGGGCGCAGATGTTTTTCTTCCAGAGTAGTGATATCCGTCCCATCAAACCGGATCGTGCCAGTTGTGGGCTTGTATAGCCTGACTAGTGTTCGGCCAAGCGTCGTCTTGCCTGAGCCTGATTCTCCGACGATACCAAGACACTCACCTTTTGCGACGTCAATATTGAGCCCTTGAAGAATAGTGACTAAGGGTACCGCAGAGAATGTTCTCTTTTCCGCAAGGTTTGGAAGTGCAACGGTTAAGTTTGTTGCTTCAAGCATCAACAGAATCTCTAATGCGCCGATCGTATTCCTTAGCCTCTAATTGCAGAGTCGATGTAAGCGCTTTGGGAATTGGTCTAAATTGATGCTTGCCATGATCATAACGTGGCGTTGCCTTTAGTAGTGCTCGAGTGTACTCATGCTCAGGCATGCTGAATATTCTCTTCACCGCATCACTTTCAAGGATTCGACCGCTATGAATTATGCTGACCCTGTCACAAATCTTGGCGACCACACCAAGGTCGTGAGTGATAAATAGAATAGAGGTGCCAGAACTCACCTGCAACTCCCGAATCAACCGAAGAATTTGCCGTTGCACCGACACATCAAGCGCTGTCGTAGATTCATCGGCAACAATAAGTCTAGGCTTGCAACTGAAGGCAATTGCGATCAAAACCCTCTGACGCATTCCACCAGAAAGTTCATGAGGATATTGCCTTAACGCTCTCCGGGGATGCTTGATTCTAACTTCCTCTAATAATTCACAGGCTCGATCTAAGGCATCTTTACGATTGAGTTTTAGATGAAGTACCAATGTATCTGCAAGTTGTTGCCCTATTCGGCGAACGGGGTTCAATGCTGTCATCGGATCCTGTGGAATAAGCGCAATCTCCGATCCGAGCAAACCTCTTCTCTGAGTTGGTGCCAACCTCAACAAATTTTGGCCATCAAAATCGATAGTGCCACTCTCGATCACTGCGATCCTTGGCAAAATGTCCAAAATCGTTTGCCCCAATATACTTTTGCCGGCTCCGGATTCACCGACCAGTCCGTGCACCTCACCCGAATCAATAGCAAGGCTGATTCCACGCAGTATTCGCTCGCTGATGCCGGCATAGCGAAGACAGAGGCTTAACTGACTTATTTTCAGAATAGCGCTCATCGGCGGGAGACGGGATCAATAACCTGTTTCAGCCCATCGCCCAGGGCATTCAGACCAACGACTGAAAATATTAAGCAGAAAACAGGCAGGCCCAACAACCATGGAACCTGGTGAATGTATTGCCGGCCTTCCTGTATCAGGTTTCCCCAGGATGGGGTATCGGAGGCTACGCTAAGTCCAACAAAGCTGAGGATGGTTTCGACTACGATTGCAATGCCCATCTCCATGCTCAATAAAACGATCAATAACGGCACGAGGTTGGGCAAGATTTCATTGAGAAGCAGTTGTATTCTGCTTAACCCTATAGTGACTCCAGAGGCAACATAGTCCAGTTCTTTTTGGACCATAGTCTCTGCCCGAACAACCCGACAGAAACGAGTCCAGTCGATGATTACAATCGCAATGATGACAGCGTGGAGTCCTGCACCGATGACAGCAACTAACACGATCGACAGTAGTACAGCAGGAAAAGACATCCAGATATCAACGACACGAGAGATAACCAGATCGACCTTGCCGCCGAAATACCCTGCGAGTAAGCCTAAGACAGTGCCCAATAGGCACGCGAGACTGGCTGCAACTACCGCAACTACCAAAGCAATTCGAGTGCCGTAAACCGTTCTAGAAATGATGTCACGGCCAAGATTGTCCGTACCCAACAAATAGCTGCCCTCTCCTTGTGGATACCACGTTGGTGGTAGAAATGAATAGAGAAGATCCTGCTCCAGGGGATCATGCGGGGCCAACCAGGGTGCAGTTAATGCGATCACGGTTAAAACACACAATACGAAAAGACCAAATACCGCACGGGGTTCGTGGCAGATACGATACACAAAAGATGGGTCTGGCCGTACGTTAACCATCTCGAAGCCTGGGATTGAGAATCGTATTGATCAGATCAATCAAAAAATTGACCAAAATAAATATGATGGCAAAGGTGATAATAATGCCTTGAATCAAAGGAAGATCACGATTGATAACTGCGTCGATCGCCATATTGCCTAATCCTGGGTAACCAAAAATACGTTCGATTAAAACTGTACCCCCAATCAGGAATGTCAACTGTACGCCAGTGAGCGTCACTGCCGGGATAAGAGCATTACGCAGAGCCTCTTTAAGAATGACCTGCAAACGACTAAAACCCTTTGTGTGTGCCAGCGCTGCATAATCTTGTGTCATTTCCACATTCAAAGATGATTTGAGCACTCGAGCACCTACGGCCATAAGAGGCAACGCCAGTGCCACGCCTGGCAGGATCATGTGCCACAGTACTGACCCCGTTACATCAAATCGGCCGCGGAGAGCACTTTCTATAAGATAAAACTCCGTATACGACTGATACTCCAGAGCCAGATCGAGTCGGCCAAAAATAGGCATTACAGGAATTACCACACCCAGTATCAGAATGAAGGCTAGCGCCCATAGGAAGTCAGGTATCGCCACGATGATGCCAATAGCACTGTCAATAATCGCCTCGGGCCAACGAGACCGCCAATAGCTGCCCACTATGGCAAGACATGCCCCGCAACCGATTGCAATCAACATTGCAAACACGGTGAGCTCTAACGTGACAGGCAGCCTCCCCAAGATCAATTCACCTACATCTTGGCGAAGACTGATTGACGTTCCCAAGTCGCCCATGGCCAACTGCCCGAGGTAGATAACGAACTGGGCAGATAGCGACCGGTCGAGACCATAGTGGGCTCGAAGGTGCTGTATATCTTCTGGAGTTGCTCCCGGCCCTGTCATCATCGCAATGGGGTCTCCAGGTACAACTCTTAAAAGTATGAATACGACCGTGACAACTCCAAAAAGAGTGGGCAGCGCCAGTAACAATCGATTCAACAGGTATCGAGTGGTCATTGTGGTTTTACTGCCTAATACAGCTGGGAACTGGGTAGAACTACCCAGTGGCTGACTACCGGTCGACTGTTCATATCAGTCGACCGGTATCAAAGTTGGATGAAGAGGTTTGTCAGCCTTTGGGACGTGTGGTGAACGGCAAAACGTAATTTGCCCCATGCGATGTAAAGGCCAGATCAGATTTATATAGAACCGGTTGCACCTGCTGGTAGAGCGGCAAAACGTAGGCGTTCTCAGCAATATAGCGATCAACTTTCTTCCAACCAGTAATACGCTTATCTTCGTCCTTTTCTCCCCAGAGCGGACCGATCATCCCGTCGAGATCATCTGTATCCCAAGTAGAGTGTGGGCTGGGACCAAACATCGCGTGACCCGTTGAGGTACCTGGATCACCGATTGAGTTACCCCAGTTATAGAATGCCGCGGGTGCCAATGTATCTTGCGCCCTAAGCTCATAGTGCTTGGCAACTTCATAGACCTCGATCTCTGCCTCAATGCCTACCTTGCGCCACATGCCCACCACTGCCTGGATGACTTCGTAATCCTTTGGAAGATAACCGCGGGTTGTCTGGATTGTAAACTTGACCGGGTTATCCGTGGAGTATCCGGATTTCGCAAGCAACTCCTTTGCCAATTCTGGGTTATGGTCAACAACAATACTGGAATCGTAAGCTGTGTATTCTGGCGCCTGTAACGTGCTGAGTGGCACACCGTAGCCTCGCAAAAGTCGCTTAACGATTGCTTCTTTATCAACAGCATGAACCGCAGCTTTTCTAACATTAGGATCTTCCATTGGTCCCACATCATTGAAAAATATCATTGCAATGTCCGATACCGGCGTTGTCACACCCGTTAGCCCGGATTTCTGACTCAATCGGTCATACTCTTCGAACGGAACAGCCAGTGTAATATCGGAAGAACCACTTTCGATTTCAGCGATTCGGCTTGAAACATCGGTGACAAATTTAAAGATCACATTCTTGAAAGCCGGCTTGCCGCCCCAATAGTCATCATAAGCTTCAAGTCGAACGAAAGATCCCCGGACAAATTCCTTAACCTTATATGGCCCTGAACCTAGAGGATTCTTTTCAAAACCTTCAGCACCGACTTTGTCATGGTAGTGTGGTGGCAAAATGTATCCCGTCAAAAATGACATCCACTTAAAGATATCTGGGGTGTACTGATTTACGTCGCCGGTAACCTCATTACCATTTGCAGACAAGTTGCCTAGCGATGCCCAAATAAATCCTCCGACAGGATTGCCCGTATCCGGGTGACCTGCTCTTTTGAGATTCCAGACGATATCCTCACCAGTGATCGGTTGACCATCCTGCCAGGTAGCACCATCGCGCACGGTCATGTGCACCTTTGTTTTATCGGAATTCCATCCCCATTTGGTCAGCACACCTGCTTTAAATGTGAGGTCAGGATGTTGATCGATGTATTGATCAAAAACTGACTTCCAGATACTTTGCAATCCTGGGTTGACGGATGACAGCCCGACGGTTGGGTCCCAATTGGGTAAAGACACGTTGTAGGCGATCGTAAGCGTATCACCAGATGCACCCAGCGCACCCGGAGACATTAAGATAGCAGGCAACGAACTGGCAGCCGAAACTGCCCCGGAATACTGCAAGAAAGAACGACGGTCAATTTTCATTTTCAAATCCTCCTGGCTCAGAACCATTGATTACCTAATGGTTCGTACAGTAACCAACTGAGCTCAAAACATGGTTGTTGTGTGACATATAACGTACTCAAAATTTAGTTAGATCGGTTTGCCCTCACTACCGGCCCATCCTGACATCAATTCATTGGATGGTAGTGATTCATCAAGTAGTTTGTGGGTGACCTTAGCACCTGCTACTGGGATACCATCGGGGTCGAGCTTGCCAATCTGCACAAGAACGGATGCCTGGTCCCAATAGATATGCTCATGGTAAAGCTTATCTCCTCTGAAACAAACAATTGCAACCACCGGGATCTCGACATACTTTCCAGTGGGCTCAACCCCGGGCAGCATCCAGTCGACCTCACAGGTATGGGTAAAACAGAACACCATCTCGTCCACCACGCGATCGGCGCCTATCGTTCTTGAAACCGGAATAAGCTTGGTGTCAGGTGGATTGCTGTTCACAAAATGATACTTATAGAACCGCTTCAGATGATCATGCCCCACGCCGCCTGTCAGTGTAGGTATATGGTTGACGTAAGGCTCTGCGACCATTGTCGCCATAGTTGCATCCACATCCCTAGTTACAAACTCATAGTAACAATGAGCATCCCATAATTCACTGAGGTTGTGATGTGGACCCATCACCCGACGAAATGCGGCAATCGATCTGGAGTGTGCCATCTGTGATGCCGGCTTGTCATATGAATCCCGGCCAGGAGTATTGAATGCGTGGTCAGTACCCGGATAAGTGTATATCTCTATTTCAGATCTCTCACTGAACGCTGCCGATACCTGGTCCCGGGCTTCGGCAGGAACGAACTGATCCAGCTCTGCAAAATGCATGACAACAGGACAGGCGATCTTGTCCTTAAGGCCGAGGTCTTCTTCAATGCCCACCCCGTAATAACAGACCGCCACGTCAACACCACAGTGCGCGGCTGTAAGATAACTGAGCTTACCACCCAGGCAAAACCCTATTGAGCCAACTTTACCCTTACATTGGTCGAGTTCACGAAGCGCACTGGTCGCCGCCTGCATATCCTCTATAGATTTGGGCACATCAAACTGCTGATAAAAGCCAAATGCTTTTTGAAAATCTTCTTCGCTATATCCAAGTTCTATCTCCGGCTCCATACGCCAGAAAAGGTCGGGCGCCAGAACCACATAACCTTCCTCAGCATAATAATCGGCAACATCACGGATGTGCCAGTTGATACCGAAAATTTCCTGCAAAAGTAAAATCCCCGGACCGGAACCGGATTCAGGAGTTGCAACGTACCCCCGAAAACTTCCACTACCATCAGAAGCGGTGATATCTATCCAGTGGCTGTTCATGGTTCTCCTCCTAGAAACTTTAGATACTGATGCTTTTAAGCACCTCTTTATATTGACATCTTACGGCAATATCCAGTCGTTATTCAATTCGTATGAGTTCTACAAGTTGGCTTGGGGCGTCCATGAGGACCTAAACCAGTACACCAGGACTTGTTATGCGATTGATAGCTCGTCCCACCTGATCTAATAGGTGGCTTCGGAATCTCCCAAAGCACCATCTGGAAGTGTAATTCCCAAACCCGCCCCGGATGGCGGGGCGATACGGAATTTACCCATACTGACGACACCCTTGAGGTCCAGTTCCCGCACCAACGGTTCACGCAGATCACAACCGGCAA
>CAJWJL010000100.1:0-7767 GCA_913042135.1 uncultured Chloroflexota bacterium
CGGAGCAAGGCGGAAACGTCCGCCGTCGGCAGAATCGCAAGATTCTCCGACGATACGAAGCGCTCGGTCAGAACAGCTGCGTCGGCCCCGAACTGCGGGCCCAGGGTCTCCTCTGCCATTCGCTCTAACAACAATCTGATAAGTTTCACTATACATCGCCATGATCACTTACATTTTGGCGGAGAGGTGTTTGGGAGAACAGTAGGTTCCTGCACAATTCTGTAACAGCAAATTGTAGATATCAGATCGGCACAAAATGAATTCTGCTGGGGAAAACAACACGAACAAGAGTCTAGGCTGGTCCTCTATACACATTTAAGAGCAGAGAATTTGATGGATAGTATGGATTAAGATAATAGAATTCCATCACAAGACCGATTCCAGCCTACGCCTATGAGAACTTTCGCTAGAGCGAAAGAAAACCGTCTAGGAGCCTTAATTTGTATATAACAATGTACAAAATAAACGCAGCGATACATCCAAATACTAGATTTCTTGCGAATTTTCTAATAGCAGCTTCTTTTTGTTCCTTTGTTGGTTCTTCCATGCGGTTGAGTTCTTGGTAGTGGGTTTTTAGATCTTTTTCAACGCTGTATTGTTTTGCTCGCCTGAACTATAGATAGGCAGCTACCCCAGGGAGAAAAGCGGCCTTAATAGCTTTCTTTTCTAGACTGCGGTCTCGTTCTTCCATCATGGCGATTCAGTAACTGTTCTTTAATCAACCTCTAAATGAGGTTTATCAACTTTCATATAGGCCAATTTCTTTGCCAGCTTGCTTCCTTGGAACTCCAACACATCGATGCCGCGGATTACCGAGACATCACCATTATTATCAAGACTCAAACGCCAGCTGGCCAATACTTTTCCCGTCTCAACTTCAGCAAAAACATCCTCTCCGTCGAACCGAATTTTTCCTCGAGACCCACCAACCAACGGCTCAAAGGCGACTCGTATGGCTTCACGGCCAACGTGCCGACCTCCGCTGGAGTCTTCATAGACGGCATCCTCTGAAAAAAATGAGATCACATCATCAAGACTCATGCGATTAAACGCGTCTACAAATTGATCAGTGAGGGCGAGAAGCTCTTGTCTTCGATCTGTCATAATTAATCCTCGATTTGTTGGCGCTCATGGGCAATTGTACCTATTTCCAACACTGCGCTAATACCGAAAACCTCTCTGAACCCTTCATAAGCCCTGGCGCTTGAGAGCTCTTCCTGGATCTGTTCAATCAACTCATAAGCTTTCTGATAATCTTGTAGCCACATACAAACAAAGAAAACCGGGATTTCCCGATCCACTGCTTCAAGATCAAGTGGGTCAGTCGCTAATGATTTTTTACGAATTTTTTCGAATTGTTGGTAGTTCCCATTGTGGGTCATTGATTGCGCAAGCCTCAGTTTATGCCTCTATAAAGAAGGTATCACGAGCCCTCTTGTGGGCTTCGACGCATTATTGGATCCACACTTGTTACCCCACAATCGAATAGCCTCATATGTAACATTTATTCCGTACTCAGAAAGTAAATCCTAAATACTTGGGTGACTGAGATTAATCGACAATAAAACCATACGGTCAATTAAGTGATTTCTGTCAAAACCTGTACCGCTGGTACATTTTTCACCCGACAATTGACGACGAACCACAGCTAACTTGTCGGTATCAAAGAGACAGATCTAAAGCAGATGAGCGGACATCGTGCAGGCCCCAAGTTGGTGGACAGCTAGTAGCGCTATGACTGCGTTGTCTCGCCAAAAAAGAATTCGTTGCATGATCGCGCTCGTCGCTGCAATGGCGGTGGTGTCGATCACCAGTTCCTTGAACTGGCCGATTTTGTCTGAAGCTCTGCGCAATCAGGGTTATAGCGAATCCATGATCGGTATTAATGCAGCTGCCCAGTTCGCCGGTATTATCCTAGTGGCGCTAGCCGCACCGCGGGTCATCCCAGCTCTGGGATTCTTCAAGGCCATTGTGCTCGGGCTGATAGTGCTCGCGATAACGTTAATTGCTTTACCGACATTTCGCAGCTTCGAGACCTGGCTGGTGATTCGTTTCCTGCTTGGTATGGGCAATTCGCTGTTATTTACCACTGGTGACACGTGGATGAACCTCATTGTCAATGATCGGGTGCGCGGGCGTTGGATGGGCATCTATGTCACGGTCGGCATGGCCGGTTGGGCCGTCGGTCCGGTGCTCGGCGCTTATCTGGACCCGGACACTTACTGGCCCTTTGTTTGGGGACTGCTGGCAATCGTGGTTGCGGCAGGCTTGCTGCTGCCCACCCGAAGACTTGATGTCAGATTAAGGGTTTCCGAACAGGGAGTCGCTCTGGGTTTGGTGGCAGTATTTCTTGCCGCGCCCACGGTACTGCTGGCATCAGCCATGTTTGGTGTCGTCGAAGGTGCGATGCAATCTTTCGCCCATCTCTACACCATGGATGTACTGGGGGTACAATTTCGTCAGACCGGGTATGCAGTTATCTGGGTCGGTGCGGTAGCAGCTATTTTCTTTCAATACCCAATCGGTTGGTTGGCTGACGCAGTTAACCGTAACTGGCTGCTGATTGCCTGTGTTCTGGCAATGATGATTTCGATCTTTTTGTTTCCGCTGCTTGTCGAAGGCGGGCGCGATGCCTGGTGGGAACCACAGTCACTGGCGCTATGGACCGTGGTCAGTATCTGGGGTGGTTCCATGGGGGGAATCTTCACCGTTGGCATAACCCTACTGGGAGAACGTTTTCGTGATGTAGAACTGGTTTCCGCCAACGCTGTGTTTTCCGTTCTGTTTGGTGTCGGCGGCCTGCTTGGCCCGTTCCTCACTGGCACTGCAATGAGCGCAATTGGTCCCGCTGGCTTCCCATTGTCTCTCCTTGTAGCAGTCGTGGCCTACGCGTTGTTTGCGCTCTATCGGCAATTTACCCGCAGATAGCATCTTCCTTCTAGTTCAAGACATAGTTTTTTGTGGCTTCACCGATTTCTTGACTGTTGAAATTCAGCCTACCCAACTGAACGCTCAGTTCATCTTTACCGTGAACTTCTACGAACTGACTGATCTCCTCGTCTCTTTCTTCCAACCGCTTGAGAGCGCCAAAGCTCGCAATTTTTAATAGCCACGTATTCGGTCTGATTTTTCTAATCTTATAGGAGTATTCAATACAGGTATCGTAGTCGCCCAAGGTATAGGATCCCCAAACTAAGTCATCGACCAGTTGCTGACTCAAGGGATCGAGTTCATGAGCTTTCTGGAGTAACTCAATTCCCCTCTCATATTTCCCATTCAATATTAGCAATTTCCCATAAGGAGCGAGCACCATAGGATTGTTTGAATTCAGTTCAAACGCTTTCTTCCCGTGTGCTTCTGCTTTGTCGTAGTTCAAATCAAGGTGCAGAGAAATGTTGCACAGCAACCGGTGGCAGTCCCAATCATGATCGGTCAGTTCGTAGGCCTCTTCCAGTGTTGTTCGAATTCTCTTGTGCAGATCGTCATCGGATTCGTCGAACCAATTGTGGCCAAGTCCATCGGCCCAGGTGCAACAGCGTTCAGCGTATGCTCTTCCATTATTTGGGTCACTCTCGATAGCGTTGGTGAACATATCAACCGCAATATTGGCGTCCTCCTTGGTTAACTTTCGCTTGTGAAACTTACCCTGGAGAAGATACTCATAGGAAGTCATTTTGTTGGTCGGTTTTCGTTTGGCCCGACTCAAGCTAGTCACCTCGATTTCATTCAGAACCGTATTTGCCATTTTACTGACGATTTCATCCTGGATCTCGAATACATCATCCATAGTTCTGTCGTAGCGTTCACTCCATATCGACTCACCCGAGACAGGATCTCCCAATTCTGCAGAAATGCGCACCCGGTTGCCCGCTGACCGAATACTCCCGGTGATCACATAGTTCAATTTGTATTTTTCGGCTGCTTCTTTCACATCGATAGGATTATCTTTGTAATCAAAGGTCATATTACGTGACATGATTTCAATCGAATTAATCATTGATAGTTCTGTGATGATGTCATCCACAATACCATCGACGAGAAAATCATTGTCTTCGCTTTTGTTTAGGTTTCTGAAAGGGAGCATCATCAGGCGCGGTTTGAGATTGCCATCTTTCGTTGCCTTTGCGACTCCATTATCTGAAGGAGAAACAATTTGCGCATTCAGTTCCGCTGAAGCAGTTCTATCTTTCAGGGAAGGTGAGATTTGATAGATCTCAAAATCACCTTCTATATTCTTGAGTTTAGTGTTACCCAAATTGTCAATCGCAATTTCGATACGCTTAACGATCTTTTCATGCACTGTTCGAGACAATAGTATGCAACCAGGTTCACAGAGGCTCTCAAGTCTTGCTGCAACGTTGACCCCGCCACCATAGATGTTGTCACCCTCGATAATGACATCGTCTAAGTGGATACCAATCCTGAACTCCATCTGGGATTCTTCTGCGACATTGTCGTTCCGATCGGTGAGTGTTTTCTGAAATTCAATAGCGGCGTTCACCGAATCGACCACACTACTGAACTCAGCGACCACGGAATCACCGGCAGTATGGAAAATCCGACCACCATGCTCCTCGATAATTGGATCAATTAATCCGCGACAGACCTTGATATTGTGAAGGGCTAATTCTTCATTGCTGTCCATCAACTTGCTAAAGTTGACACAGTCAGCTGCCAATATTGTTGCGAGCTTTCGAGTCGGTTTTATAGTTTCCATGGTTTAGGCCCAGGGCAGAAATTAGGTAGAAGATTGACTCCCAGCTGAAAATTATAGAACGAAATTCCGCTAGCCAATGAGTTTATGCCCTTATGTTAAACCAACTTTTTCGCCGGCCCAATATCAGAATTCGTGTTTTATACAAAGAGCGTGGGCATCCACCACGTTGGTGTGCTGAAATTGTACTGATCGGGGCTCCATTCCCGTCCTCTCCAGTCACAATCAGTCACATTCGCCTGGGATCAGAATGCGCATGTGATTGATTTCACGTTATCTCTCGCACAGGGAACTGTACCTATTCGAGACTTGACCTCGCCTCCTAAAAGAGAACAACTTAGAAATCCTTAGTTTCCTATCCCCAACCAAGTTCCTTCAGCGCCCAGGATGCGTTCCAAATCTTGCACATCTTTTCCACTTTACCTGCCTCGTTCATTGTCAAAGCGTATACATAGTCAGTATTGGTCTGTTTCTGAGTTGGTTCGACCGGCCCTCCTTCACCTACATGGGTAGCAGAAAAAGTTGCAAAGAATAGAGCAGTCTGCTCTTGCTCGTCATAAGATGAGCTGTGGAGTTTGTAACTGCACCCTTTAAGAGGCCCATTCCCGGCGGCTGCCATCCATTCGCAATACTCTTGGACTGTCGTAAGTTCAGTCAGTGGCTCACACTGAGCTGTAAACAAGGCCCCCTCTGCAACGAATTCCTTACAACCCTCCCACCCCTTCAAAGTTTCACAGGCGTGAAAAAAATCGGTCGCAGTTTGAAATTTTGACATGTCCTTCTCCTTTACCAATTGTTAATTCATCTATTACACATATTAATGAAGATACTACGCCAGAAAAATAGCAATCCACTTACTCGATCACCGCTGTCATCACCTCGCGGGCACTGACTTCCCACTCAACGAGTACCGGAAGGCAAGCTGATTTGTCGAACTAACCTTCGCTTCGGCGGAGTTTTGTGCTTGGAACCGGGATAGTTAATTACTCTGTCCTATTGTTTTGAAGTTTTCATCCCCTCGCGCAATTTGATCAGCAGTTCCTTCCCAACTTGAGGCTTTTCCAGCCGCTAGGAAAAAAAGCCTATCTTGTTTCATCGTCCAATCAGTCTCAGGGCTACTTGGGTATAGCATGCTCATTGACGTGACTGCTAACGCACACCAGCCCCCATATGCCGGAGCGTATCGTTCAGGGTCTCCAATGAAGAGATTCATGTGCCCCTCGCTTTCAAAATACCAGACAACATCCTCCCACTTATACGAAAAGTCTTTTGAACCATGGATCGCATTGTCTTTCTTGAAATAGGCAACTGCATCCATGCCGTTGATCGCAATTCCGTTACTGGCATACACATTTTGGTCCGCGTAGACTGGCAAGTTAAATGAATAAGCTACAACAATTAAGAAACAACACAATAGTCGTTTTTTCACCGTGACTCCCCTTTAGGGATGATTGCAACTACCAAATAGTTTAATAATGACAGTCGGTGAGATCAAAACGATTGTCCGGTGTTTGGCACCATTACAGGACATAAAGGCCTTCACATGCTGATGGGTATACACGCTTTATTTCCGTATATTCAAAGGTCTACAGCACGCCTTCTTGAGTCCAGTCGGCACCGCAAGATCTCCCCCGGGGGATAGGACGAGATTCTGGTACCTGATGAATTGAGCAATCCTGACAACCATAGTAAGAACAGTAATCGATTCACAATCTAGCCAGGGTCTGGACGAAATCGAGCGCAACCTCATGAACATCGGATGGCGCTTTGCCCGGCGAATACAACGCCGATCCGATGCCAAAACCCGCTGCGCCCGCAGCGAGATAATCACTCATCTTTTGGGGAGTGATGCCTCCAACGGGGAAGAACAAAGTACCCGGCAGGGTGACCGCGAGCAACGCTTTGACCACAGGTGGTGAGATCAATTCTGCCGGGAAGAGCTTGATTGCACTCGCCCCGGTCTCCTGGGCCGCAAGCACTTCAGTGGGGCTCATCGCACCCGGCATTGAAAGCAGACCAGACTTGCGTGCATGACAGATAACGTCCGGATTGGTGTTGGGTGAGACAATCAGCTGGCCCCCGGCATCAGCCACTTGCGAGACCTGCTCGACCGTGAGCACCGTACCGGCACCGACCAGGCACTGACTGCCGAAACCATCAACGATTCGGGCAATTGAATCAAAGGGTGACGGGGAATTGAGGGGGATTTCTATAATGGAAAATCCGGCACGTACGAGCGCTTCAGCCACCGGAAGCGCTTCATCTGGTGTGATGCCGCGCAGTATCGCAATCAGCGATCGCGCTCCTAAACTTTCCGAACTAGCCATTACGTTGATCTCCATACAGCCCGAGCTGCCGGCCTAGCCCGGAAAGCCCTGCGACCGTTACGCTCTCACCCGACCAGACCTTCACCCTGGCTCCCATGGCCCGCAACGCGTCGGCATAATGCTGAGCTGCGGCGTTGCCTCCAATGAGATGAACTTCATCTTCGATATAGCCTTGTTCGCTGACCGCGCGAACCTCCGAACCGATCACGATTCCAGACAAATAGCTTCTGACATCGTCACCGCCGAGGTCACCGACAAGACAACGCGTTCGCGCACTGAATACTTGATGGAGTAATCCGCCCGCGGCAGCCGATTGCTCGAGCCCGAGCATGAAGGCCTCCGGTGCGACTGATTCACTCGTCATCAGGCGGCCCAGCAGCGTATGCTCACACAGTGCCGCAAACAATTCGCCGGTCAGGAAAGTGGAAAACCCCTCAATGCAGTTATCTTTCAAGGACACCCATTTGGAGTGTGTGCCTGGCAGGCAGATTGTGCCCGTCAGACCGGGCTGCAGCGCAGCCAGGCCGACAACCTGTGTTTCCTCACCCCTTATCACATCCGGCGCACCGGATAGACCGGAGCCACTCACTCCCGGCAGCACGTAGCCTGTCAGTCGCTGGCTTGACAGAGCGACCGCATGTTGGTGGATGGTGTCAAGGTCACAAGGACAGGGACAATAGGGCGCTTCGACCCAGCCCTGCCGACTGCCGATCATTCCGGAAAGCA
>CAJWJL010000101.1:0-7763 GCA_913042135.1 uncultured Chloroflexota bacterium
TGTCGTGCCCATAAGGACTGCACTCAAGGCAATAGGGGAGACTAGAAGGTTAATAACTTTGGTCATCAAGTGTATGTTTTGGCGATAAGCGGACCATTATGACTTCGTAAATTTTATCACAAACAGAGTGGATTTCTGATAAAAAATATTCTCATGGTCTTCTAAATGTTAATGAAAGTTAATCTTCTAGGATTTGCTGGAAAATGAATGCAGAAATGACAATAAATGCGATATCGAACGCCAGAGCAAGTTGTATCCATTGGGCGATTTCTGGCCAACTGCCGTCATTCACCACGTGACTTGTAGATTCGACCGCAGCCATGATTAAAGGCGTTACGACTGGCAGAAACAGAAGTGGCAGCATAACTTCTCTTGCCCTAACTCGCATTGACATTGCAGCAAACAAGGTGCCAATGGCGCTGAAACCAATAGTTGTAAGAAGGCTGATAACCAGCATTTCCCATCTCAGTACAGCTAAGTTAAACAGTACTGCAAATATTGGGACAACTATGATCTGCGATGCCGTGAGGAACAGGAAATTGCCAAACATTTTGCCAACGTAGATTAGATCTCGGCTTATGGGTGCGAGCATTAGTGCTTCTAATGTGTTTCCTTCCAACTCAAGTGCAAAGGCGCGGTTCAGTCCGGTTACACCCGCAAAAGCTATACTGGCCCACAAAATGCCTGGGCCTGTTAATTTCGCGTTAACCTGATTGATATCGATGGCAAAAGTGAAAACCATCAGTACTAGTAACGCGAAAGCTGAAACTGCGACGATTATGTCTTTATTTCGTGTTTCCAGCAGTAAATCTTTGCGCCCGATCGCCCAGATGACAGCTAAAGATTCTCTCATAGGTCACCTGATGTTTTTGGCAAGGCATGTGAATAGGCGGATAAGATATTTGATTTGTTCAAACACGTTGTAGTTGATTCAAGATGCACATATCCATCAGTTATTACGATGGCCTTATCAGAAATTTCGAGCGCGTGTTCGATGATATGAGTAGTCATGAGTATCGTTCGACCGGAACTGCGGTATTCTTCGACTATGTTGTCCAAGTGCGATACGGATCGTGAATCCAAACCAGATTCAGGTTCGTCTAGAAGCAGTAATTGCGGTTCATGCATTAGCGCACGTGCAAGCGCTGCTCTTTTTTGAAATCCATGGGACAGGGTTCTAACGCGGTGGTCCAACTTCGATTGAATACCTACTTTAACTGCGTTTTTTTCGATAAGAATATCGATATTTTTGAGGCGATAAAGTTCAGCAAACAAAGTCAGATTTTCTCGTACTGACATATCGGCGTAGAGCATTGGAGAGTGGAGGACAGAGCCTGTTAGTGCACGAGCTTCGGGTCCATTTTTGTTGGTATCTTTTCCGTAAATATAAATACTTCCGGAATCAGGCTGTGTCAGCATTGCCAGAATTCGTAACAGGGTTGATTTTCCTGCGCCATTGGCCCCTAAAACAACAGCTACTTCACCAGGTTGAAGCGAAAATTTAATGCGACGTAGGACCATTACTTCAGCAAAGCTCTTAACCACATCTTGAACTTTGAGGGCAAACAACGGATCCTGCTTGGTCAACGTATCGCGTTCCGTTAACTTTTCACGGTGAAACGGCGTTTGAATGCGTCAGGTGGCATGGATGCTTGCTCTGCCAGCCGAGCAAGTAATTCCTCGTCTTCCAGATCACTGTTTTCCAGTCGAATCATGTAACGCCTTGCCACGTCGTAGTAAAGGTTGTCGATATCAACCATGCGAATAGTGGTTTTACCTGTTCTGGGGTCGCGCATGTCCTCAAATGGGACAGCTTTGAGTTGGCTGTCGACCATGCAAATCATGGCTCCTCGAGCAGTCCGTTTATTTTCTGGGACGTCTGAAAGCAGGAAGCGAACTGCACCATGACCGAGTGTTCGGGTGTAATCGATGTCAAATGGAATTGGTGCTGCTGAGCGTAATTCGTATCCCAGTGTGAGATCGACGATGTCCATCGTTTCTCCCCTTTTCTTGAACCGCTGTTCGATTTCGGTCCTAAGAATACGAGCAAGTGGAAGGTCAGCCAGCCGTATGTTGCCGTAGTCATCGCGTGGAATCTCAATCCCTGCGACATTGCGAAGGTCGTTAACGTTGAGTTTACTAGCTATTCCTTCGGCGATTATCGCTACACCATCGGGACGGCCTGAAAGTTTACGTTTTAAGATAGCTCCCTCAAGAACATCACATACCTCTGACAGACTTAATGTTGGTTCACGGAATTCCTCGGGTATCAGGGTTATCGTTGATGCTGAGGCCTTGCCTATTCCTAGTGCTAAATGTCCGGCGTGTCGACCCATTGCGACGATGAAGTACCATCGATTCGTCGTCCGTGAATCTTCTTTGAGATTCATTACAATTCCAGCACCGACGTGTCGTGCGGTTTCATATCCGAAAGTTGGCATACCGCCAGGTAAAGGCAAATCGTTGTCAATTGTTTTTGGCACGTGGGCGACGCGTATATCTCCATCAGCTTTTCTTGCAATTTCACTGGCACTGTATGAGGTGTCGTCGCCACCAATTGTGATCAAATAATTGATGTTTAGTTTTCTGAGCGTAGTTACGCAGGTTTTGAGATCTTCATCTCGTTTAGTCGGATTGGTCCGCGATGTGTGTAGAATCGAGCCCCCTTGAGTATGGATGTTCGCTACATCTTCCAGATTTAAATCTATCGTTTGTGACGTGTCGCCTTTAACCAGAAATTCGTATCCGTTTTTTATACCCACGGCCTCGTGATTAGAGTTAACCGCTTCTATGACGGCAGCAGAAATTACACTGTTGATACCTGGAGCAGGCCCTCCACCAACAAGAATGCCTATTCGACCGGGCATGTTAGCCATTCAACACTCTCCTTTTGATTAAGGATACTTTTGTGACAATGGTATTAGTGTCTACTATGAAGAATATCTGAACGATACCGCATAGTTAGGATTGGTGTGGTTGGTTTGCCATGGTTTTCGATTTGCATGTCTGTCAGTTGCAGTTGGCGACTATGGGCTTACCCTATGAGTGCTTTTCGATGGAGATGGAGTAAATCAGAGGTGGGGTGTGGGGTTAAGTACCGTGGGAATGTCCTAAGAGATTTGGATGGGCTGAGTGTTGGGGATTGAATCGTTTTCCTTTGCGAAGGGTTTCTACGGGAAGCAGAAGTTGATTCCCACTCCGTTCATTGCCATCGGCGTCGGAGAACGTTACAGGGCCTTCTCGATGCTCAATAATAGCGATATCGGCATCGGCTCCGACTTTCAACGTTCCAATATTGTCCGGCAATCCAACTGCCGCTGATGGTATAGAACTACCGAGTGCTACTGCATCCTCGATTGAGTACCCAAGGTGGATGTATTTCGATAGAGTGGTCATAAGATCGAAAACGGGACCTCGAATGTTGTATCGGTGTACATCTGATGACACTGTACCGGGACCTAGTCCTTGTTCCAAACAGGCTTCAGCTACTGGGAATGAGAAAGAACCTGCACCATGCCCAACATCAAAAATGACTCCTCTGTTCATCGCATCCCAAGCAGCGTCAATAACTTTGTTGTTGTTATCCAAAATCCCATGTGGTCGTCCGGTGAATGAATGGGTGACAATATCACCTGGGCGTAGTTGTTCTAGAAATTCTTCGACTTGGTTCACTGATCCGCCGATATGAATCATTACTGGTTTACTGAGTTCCTGTCCAGCTTCGAGGGCTCGTTCAAGAGCGATCAGATCATTTGATCCGACAATGTTTTCAGTTAGCCTGACTTTAATGCCTACAATCACATCAGAATGAAGCTTAGCTGCCTCGACAGCCTGTTCTACGCGAGCCCAGCGGACGTCTTCTAGTTCTCCAATGTCGTTATCGAGTTGTCCCATTCCAGAAATATGCAAGAAAGCCAGTACCCGAGTATGGGCTTGGTCTATGACATAACGGTGGAAACCGGCGATAGTGTTTGAACCCGATGAACCGGCGTCTATCGCCGTGGTCACGCCTCGGTAAACACAAGCAGGATCTGCTTCAATGGCGAGGTGAGCGACCCCCCACCAAACGTGAACGTGAAGATCAACCAACCCTGGTGTTACCAGTAGACCTTCAGCTTCGATTACGTCGTGGGAGTTGCCGTCTGAAATATAGTTTTCTACGGCTGCTATTTTTCCACCTGCCACAGCGATATCTTTTTTTTCACAGGTTTCTTGAGAAGGGTCAATTACTGTGCCATTTTTGATAACTAGGTCGTATGTCACTGGAGATCTTTCGTTTGTTGTTCTGGAGAGTTAAATTAGGAGGGAATAAAGTTCCAAGGAGATGGTAATCGTATGTTTGTTTGGAGGAAAGCCCGAAAGTTATTGGTGCAGTAATTCTGTTATGCGAAGTTAACTACTGTTTGATGCTAAAGGGCGGTTGATGTGACAGACTCAGGTTTATATGAAACAACGGCTACATAAAATTCTTGCCTCCGCAGGTATCGCCTCTCTTAGAAAATCTGAGAGATTGATTGCTGAAGGTAGGATTCAGGTAAATGGCCAGACAGCTCAAATCGGGGATTTTGCAGATCAAGATATCGATGTAATTCTTGCTGATGGCAACCGTATTTCTATACAACAAAAACGCTATATCTTGTTGAACAAACCAACTGGATATGTCACTACTGTTTCAGATCCACACGGTCGTCCGACGATTATGGATTTGGTTGATGTTCGCGAACGGGTATATCCAATTGGTCGACTGGATGTGGACACTGAAGGTTTACTGCTTTTAACCAACGATGGGGATTTTGCTCAGAAGATGGCGCATCCGAGTTTTGAAATTGAAAAAACATACCGAGCCGAATTATCACGACCATTATCTGAAGGATCTGAATCACTGCTGTCTCGTGGGGTTAAATTGGATGACGGTCCAACAAAACCTGCGCTTCTCACTGTGATATCGGCTCGCAGACGCAGGGTTGATATTACGATTCATGAAGGTCGTAATCGAATAGTGCGTCGTATGTTTGAATCGGTAGGCTCTCCTGTGATCAGGTTGCGTCGAATTCGTTTTGGGACTATGAGTCTGAACGACATGCCGAAGCGTGCTTGGCGTGATTTGACCTTGTCAGAGGTGGCTTCTTTGCGGGATTTGACCATTAGTACTGTTTGAATAACAAATAACGTTATTTTCGGTTTGGGATTGTACTTATTTCGTCACAGTTCTAAACTGCCCTCATCTATTCGTGTCGCAGACTATTCGTTTGGAAACTATTAAAAGGACCACCCACCATGAAAATGTACATTAACGGCAATTGGGCATCTGGGACTTCTGAGATGGATGTAGTTAATCCTTACACCGGTCAGCCATTCGATACCGTACCTTCGGCTGCTCTTGAAGATGTAGAGCAAGCGATTGACAGCGCGGGTCGTGGCGTTGTTGCTATGCGTGCTTTAAGTGCTTTTGATCGTTACGAGATTTTGATGCGAGCAGTCGATCTTTTGAAGGAACGCCGGCAGGATCTAGGCGAGACTATTACTCGTGAAGAAGGCAAGGTCATAAGTGAAGGATTACTCGAAGTTGACCGGTGCATTCAGACTATTACATGGTCGGCCGAAGAAGCGAAGCGACTTTTCGGAGAAACGATACCACTCGATGCCGCGCCCGGTAATGACATGAAATTTGGATTCACTGTGCGAGTGCCAGTGGGTATTGTTGTGGCCATATCTCCATTTAATTTTCCGTTAAACCTAGTTGCCCATAAGGTCGGGCCAGCTATAGCTGGTGGTAATGCAGTTGTCATCAAGCCTGCGAGTGACACGCCGTTGTCCGCACTCAAACTAACAGAAGTACTGCTTGATGCAGGATTACCGCCCGAAGCAATTCAGTGTTTGACAGGTTCAGGTGCCTCGATTGGTGATGCTTTGGTATCTAACCTCGCGGTTAGAAAAGTCACATTTACTGGAAGTCAGGAGGTTGGAGAACGTATCACCCATACAGCTGGATTGAAGAAGGTGACCATGGAGCTTGGCTCAAATTCACCACTTATTGTTTTGCCAGATGCTGATATGGATAAGGTCGTAGCGGCCACCGTACAGAGCGGCTATTCCAATGCAGGTCAAGTTTGCATTTCTACTCAACGGGCGATCGTTGATAGATCGGTATATGGTGACTACCTTGATGCGCTAACGCCTGTTGTGGAGTCTTTGTCTACTGGCGATCCGATGCAAGATGTTGTGAACGTCGGGCCAATGGTGCGCGAGAGTGATGCGGAGCGGGTTGAAAGTTGGATACAAGAGGCGGTGGGAGCGGGGGCTAAATTAATGACCGGCGGCATCAGGGAAGGAGCCGTTGTGAGACCTGCAGTTTTGGCGGACGTTAAACAGGATATGCGTTTCTCGCGGGATGAACTGTTTGGACCTGCGGTTGGCGTGACCCCAGTGTCAGGTATCAATGAGGCCATTGAATTTGCTAATGACACCCGTTTTGGTTTGTCAGCTGCGATTTTTACAGAGAACATCGACCATGCGCTGAAGTTTGCGTTGGAGGTAGACTCCGGCAACCTTAATATTAACGGTGGTACCCAGTTTCGTGCAGATCTGATGCCCTACGGTGGTCTTAAAGATAGTGGTATGGGCAAAGAAGGACCGCGCTATGCAGTCGAGGAAATGACAGAGCTCAAGATGGTGATTGTGCACAGGTCATAGTGCTGAAAGTGAAGGTGTTAGATTTACCGTGCCGCCTCTGTCAACGCGAATAGGTTTATTAATCAGTTAATGACCGAATGACTTTGCCCGGCAAGAGTCCATTTGGTTTGCCATTTTCAAGAGCCGGTTTTCCATTAACGAAAACATAATCTATTCCAGAGGAATAAACGTGTGGATTGATGAAGTTGTTGTTTTGCTTGATCTTTTTTGGATCAAAAATTAGGAGGTCTGCAATTTGTCCCGGAGCTAATCTGCCACGGCGCGTGAGGTTAAGCCTTGATGCGGGTAGTCCAGTCATTTTGTAAATAGATTCCTCCAACGTGAGCAGATCGCGCTTCATAACAAAATCTTCGATTACGACTGAATTGGTAGCATAGCTGCGAGGATGGGGTTTACCTGAAGATAAAGGTCCCTCATCACGTAACGATGACCCGTCAGAAGCCACCGCCATCATCGGCCAAGTGATAATTGAATCTACATCTTTGGCTTCCATTGAGTGAAGTACGTAATTACCTTCTGACTGTTCATATAGACGCAATGCAGCTTCTTCAGGCTGACAGTTCATATCGTCGGCGATATTCTGCAAGGTGCGGCCTTCCAGAGCTTGGTTAGGTGGGAAACTGGCAACCACACAACCTTCAGCTGAGTGATTTCGATTGATGTAATAGGTTACATCTGATCGGATTCGCGAGCGTGTGTCATCATCGGCGAGTCTTTCTAGGGTAGCTTGCCTTCCACCTACCAACGCCCATCGAGCGAACATGGCTCCGGAAAATCCGGTTGAAGACCATTCGTATGGATATTGATCGCCCGCTACGTCTATACCCTCGTTACGTGCACGTTCCATGCCTTCAACCAGTTCGTTCCCCCGTCCCCAGAATTGTGGACCTACGGCCTTGACATGTGAAATTTGAATCCGCGCTCCGGTTCGACGACCCACTTCAATTGCCTCTGCGTGAGCCGGGAACAGTCCGCTGAGATCGTCAGCCTCTGAGCGAATATGTGAGGAGTACAGCTTTCCTCGATCGGCTGCGGGTTGCGTTACTGCTATAACTTCATCTGCGAGTGAA
>CAJWJL010000102.1:0-7744 GCA_913042135.1 uncultured Chloroflexota bacterium
ACGCTATAGAAGTTCGAAAAGTACAGCAACTTTCGGAAATCGATGGTTTGATCATCCCCGGTGGCGAGAGCACAACAATTGTCAAGCTTCTTACAAGATTCGAATTCGTAGACCATCTACGCGAAAGAGTAAATTCTGGGATGGCATTGTGGGGCACCTGTGCAGGTATGATCGTTATCGCACGCGAACTTGCCGACCCGTATCCAATTCCACTCAATTTAATCGACATCAGTGTAGCGCGAAACTATTTCGGACGGCAGGTGGATAGTTTCGAAGCGGAGTTACACATTGAGGGCATCAATGGTGACCCAATGCGAGCAGTATTTATAAGAGCGCCGATTGTTCAAACCGTAGGAGAAGGGGTTAAACAAATCGCCTCTACTGATGACGGACAGGCAGTTGCCGTGAAAAAAGGCCGAGTGCTTGCAACTTCATTTCACCCTGAGCTAACAGGTGATACCCGACTACACACTCTATTTCTGAAACTTGCCAAGGAAGCACAAGAAGATCCAAGACAAAATAGTTCAACCACAGTAAATCCCAGTTCTATATGATCCGCCACCTACACCCAACTGATTCACCTAGGATATTGCAATTCCGCGCTTCTGCAGGTTTGGGCGATACGTGCACTTTGGTAAATGCGCTTAGAGGAGGACCCAGTAGATTCCCTACGGCCAAATACGCCACGATCGCACTATCACCCAGAGCGTGGCAAAGTTGCTGGGTAGAAAGCCAACGTGGAAAAATTAACAGTGTTTTACGGGCAGGACCACGGTCAGGTAAACAGGCATGGGAAATCAGCGAACTTTATCTTCGAAATTCTAAATCAAGTTTGATACTTGACCTTCTTGAACAGATTGCCGTTCAGGCGGGAGGCGCGGGTGCGTATCGCATCTTTATACGAATTCCTGTTGGCAGTAATGCTTCTGATTTCGCTCAAAAAGCCGGTTTTTCTACAATCTATCGTGAAACGATCTACCAAACTACATCCACCCATTCAGCTGCAACCAAACTAGGAATCAGCGATGATTTTCTCAAGTTACGACCAAGATACCAATCTGATGACGGAAATTTATTCCGCATGCACAATGTCGTGACACCAATGGCAATCCGAATAAAGACAGGGCAAACCTCCGAAGACTGGGCTGCCGGTATGGAACGGCTTGGCCCCAAATCCTCAGAATGGATACTAGACCTACCAACTGGAGAGATTGGGGCCTTGATACAAAGAAGCACCACTAGAACCCAGCATATGTTCAATGTCAATTGGGCAACAAATGCTGGGGGTCAACTAGGAGGAATAGTCGCTGCTGCTTTAAAGGAAACTGATGATGTATCAGCTGTAACTGCTGTCCCAGATTACAAACAAGCTCTGGCACACTTGCTTGTAAACATTGGCTTTAAAAAACAAGCAAACTATGAAGTAATGGTCAAGTCTTTAACTCAACCAATATCTGAAATACAACAAGTTTTCGCAGCTGTTAGTTAACCGATAAAAAAGGAGAATTCCATTCTGACAGAACCTAACACACACGTTGTAGATGATCTCGAAGCATTCATAGGTATATTCCCCGATCCAATTGCGGAATCATTGCATAAAAGAGAAGATATTAGTGACCTAGTTGAAGTGATACTCGACCTCGGTAGAAATGCTGAAGCGAGGTTTCCGACAGATCAAATACCTCTCAGTGAAATCGAAGTGTCACGAAATGAAATCTCCCATGTTGTTCAACAAGTCGGGCATTTCGGGGACGATAATCGAGCGGGTATCGAACGCACGCTTCATCGCATTTCTGTAGTGAGAAACCGCGCAGGTGAACCTGTCGGTCTTACCTGTAGGGTGGGCAGGGCCGTGTATGGCTCAGTGCGGTTAATTGAAGATCTTATACGGTCAGGCAAAAGTGTTCTAATTTTGGGAAGGCCAGGAGTAGGAAAAACTACTATTCTGCGTGAAACGGCTCGGGTTTTAGCGGACGAAGCTAAAAAGCGAGTTGTAATTGTCGACACATCTAATGAAATCGCTGGTGACGGAGACGTTCCACATCCGGCTATCGGGCGTGCGCGACGCATGCAAGTAGGCAACTCAAGTCTCCAACATAATGTGATGATCGAAGGAGTGGAGAATCACATGCCTGAAGTGATTGTAATCGACGAAATGGGCACTGAGCTTGAGGCTATAGCTGCGAGAACTATCGCTGAACGAGGAGTGCAACTCGTCGCCACTGCACACGGCAACTCACTGACAAATGTGGTTTCTAATCCAACTCTTTCAGACCTGGTTGGTGGAACCCAGACCGTAACACTGGGAGATATCGAAGCGCGACGTCGGCGAACTCAAAAGACCGTTTTGGAACGTAAACACGAACCTACCTTCGATATAGTCGTGGAAATACGAGAACGTAACGTGGTAACGATACACCCTGAAGTTGGCACGGCTGTCGACCGAATGCTGCGAGGAATTTCCATCCCTCAAGAAACTAGACACTTGCAATCAAACGGACTGGTCGAAACAAAAATCGAAGAAATACCGGGGACAGAATCAGAGTTCCAGTCCGCTCCTTTCGATATCGGCGATCTATCGCGTCAACAACCACGGCGAGACAGAGGCGTGAATCGACGAGAAAAAAAACCCACTAATGGAATTAACCAATCCCATGGAAATTACCAAAAATACGAAGTGGAAAATGCAATCACGAATGAATCTACTACATCAGTTTTTGCATTCGGCATCCCGAAAAATACTATCAATGATGTGATTGCAGAATTGAACGTGCCTGTAACGCTCGTCGACTTCGGAGATGCCGCCGAGATATTTGTAACAACGAAATCCCACTATAGCCGGCGCCCTTCCGCTATTCGAAGAGCGGAACGCGATGGAACGACAGTTCATGTTCTACGCCGTGGAACTAAGGAACAAATCAAACAATGGGTCAAGCGATTTTTCAAAGAAACAACACAACCTCAAAATATCAACAATAACGCTTTTGAAAACCTAGACCAACGCGGAAGATCCAAAGAAGCTATAAAAGAAACAGAGGCCGCCATCAGCCGTGTGGTTTCCGGCGAGAAACGCGTCGAACTGATGGCACAACCGCCATACGTACGCAGGCTACAACACGGACTAGCAGCTCGGAACAATTTAGGATCAGCCAGCACCGGAAGAGAACCTTCCCGACGCGTTGTAATTCGACGCCGCAAACGATAGTCTGCAATCTATCGACGCGAGAACCCAATTACACGCAATAATGAGGTACCTGTATTGACGTCTAAAGGGCAGACAACAATGAATTTTGGAGCCACTGGTAATCGCTTGAAAAAGCGAACTGTCAAATGTGGATTACTCATTACTTTTGAAGGCGGTGAGGGTGTTGGCAAATCCACACAAGCGGAACGCCTGTTCCGCAAACTTGATAGCTATGGGATCGATGTCGTGCTAGCGCATGAGCCAGGCAGCTCGGATCTTGGGAACCATGTACGGCGATGGATAAAGCGCACCAACTCTCCATCGCCGCTTGCTGAAACTTTATTGTTCGAGGCCGCACGAGCTCAATTAATGTTTGAACTAATACAACCTGCTTTAAACAAAGGCAAAATTGTTATCCTGGATCGATTTATTGATTCAACGATTGCATATCAAGGGTATGCACGCGGTGGTGAAATCAAAACCATTCAACGCTTAAACACTATAGCTACAGCAGGGTTGATACCAGGATTAACAATACTGCTAGATGCAGATCCCAAATTAAGCTTGGCCCGCGTTTCTAATAAGCCAAATTTATTTGATCCTACTAATAAAAATCAACAGATCAGAGTTGACAATGAAAGTGAACGACGGTTTGAACAGGCTCCATTGAAATTCCACAAGAAAGTTCGTGAAGGTTATTTAAAAATGTCAAAGGGTGATCGAAGGTGGTGCGTCATACGGGCCGATCAAGCCGGTCACCGCATCGCCGATGCCATATTAAAACGAGTAAGACGACGCTTGATAAAACATGGCATTCCACAGGAACTACTAAAAAGCTAAAAACCCTGTTATGTATCCAAACTCCAATACCTCGGTATCAGCTGATAATGCCCACAATGACGTGACTTATTAACTGAACTTGCAGTAAGCCTCATATCATCACTTTCAAGAATCAAATCTCCTCACAGATATTGACAATTTGAAATAACAAAACACAAAGCTCAGGAAACATACACGTGAGAAAAAATACGCTTAAACAAAAACTCAACCAGGGTAAAACCACCATAGGACCGTTCGTAGGATTGCCATCACCTGGAATAGTCGAAACGATGGGTTGGATGGGATTCGATTTTGTAGTAATCGACTGCGAGCACGGTCCAATGGATTACGAGACTGCAGAACATATGATTCGAGCTGCTGAACTATCAAACACCACTGCAATATTAAGGATCGGATTGAATGAGCAGCAAAATATTCAACGCTATATGGATGCAGGAGCGGCCGGCGTGATGATTCCGTTAATCAACAACGGACAGGACGCTAAAAAGGTTGTTGACTCAATCAAGTATCCACCCATGGGTAAACGAGGGGCTTTCGCCGGTCGCAATGCTAATTTTGGTCTTCAAGGTATGGCCGAATACATAAAAGAATCAAATGAAGAGACGTTCATATCACTCCAGATCGAAACTATTTTGGGGATTGAAAATCAAGACGAAATCATCGCTACCGAAAACGTAGATGCAATTTTCTTAGGCCCCGGAGATCTTTCTGTAAACTTCGGCATCCCTGGTGAAACTATGCACGATAAGGTGATTGAAACGATCGAAGATCTAACTGCCAAGATAAGTGCATCTGGTAAGCACACCGGCACTCTCGGGGTAACGGCGGAACAGACCATCTTCTGGCACCAACGTGGAATAAACTGGATCGTCAGTTCTGCACCCAAATTTCTACAGGCAGGGGCCGCTGCTTATCTAGACGAAATCAAATCGCCACTCGGAATTTAACTTTCCATGTCCAACCCACGCTTTACGCCGCGCGAAGCTGTTTACGGTCGCCTGAAAGCTCGCGGTTTATCGTTCAAAGATATACGCGTTGGCGCGAAGGTCCTACTCACGTGGACTGAGAGCTGGGGAGAGAAACTCGCGAATGAATTAGGAGCGACACCGGCACCAAGAACCATGTTCGCTGACACGTTTTGGCTACGGACAGTAGATAATAATCAAGGTGGAATTACTGTTGCCTTCGCTCCTATCGGTGCACCAGGAACGATAATGCTGATGGAAGACCTGATTGCCTGTGGAGCGGAATCATTCGTAGGTGTCGGAGCATCAGGCAGCCTGACCGCGAGAAACAGGGTAGGAACGGTTTTGATTCCAGAAACTGTCAAAGCAATCGACGAAGGTACATCTAAGCACTATCCTCGGCAACAACCTCCTACCGTTGACACGAAATTACGCAACGAACTCTGCTCTTTGATTGAAAAACATGGTGGAAAAACAGCAAGTGGAGACTGGTGGAGTACAGACGGTTTTTATCGCGAAATGAATGATGACATCGCCTCCCATACTAAAGCGGGGATAATTGGAGTCGATATGGAAACATCGGCCATGTATCAGTTGGCCCATTATCGTAATGTCAAGATCTGCAACACATTGGTAGTCAGCGACGAGTTGTGGACGGACTGGAACTACGGAATTAGCTTAGAGGAATTCAGAACCGGAGTTTCCACCATGCACAAATCGGTCATCGAGTGGGCGAAAAGTTAGCGCCCTGCGTTATCCTTTGGAAATTTTATTCTGCACTGTTTCGAGGATCTCATTTGCTATTTCAAGAGCATGTTCGGAGTCGGTCGAATCATAAACCTCAAATGGAATTGCCCCTGCGACAGCATCAGGATTACGGGTTGCGAGTGCATGCTTATCTAGCAACGAGGCAACCGACTTAACAAAATCAAATGATGGGTCAAACGCCATAGCATCTTCACAAAGGTCGGATAAATGCTCCCCCCAAACCATCTCTGCACCCTGCTTATATAGAAAGCTCTTTATAACTTTGACAGCCGATTCATGACATAAAAAACAAGCCAAAGCGTGTCTGCCTTGCTCAAAGTTTGCTTTAGCAGCTTCCAAATCTTCTATAGCTTGTGCTAGCCAACTCACGGATAATTTTGAAGAACTCATAAAATTTACCCGTACACCCTTTCGCCAATACTGAAAGCATGTTGAAGTAATAAATCATCATCAACATTATTTTCGAACTCATCAGGGGTGTAAACGTAAAAATTTATCCCAATCCGAGGACGTAAGTGAGTTGTCCAAAAATCGGGTCTGCGATGCATAAGTTCGTCAGTCTGTTGAACGACCACAAGGTCGAGAACTGTTCTTGGACCCACATCTCCTTTGGAGAACGGTCCCACAAGGTACATCGCCTGCATCCCGAGCTGAGGCATTTCGTCAACAAGACGTTGCAACTCTGATTCAAGCATTTGCCGACGCTGAGTACCAAAACCATACATCATAGGCATTAAATCAACCCGCCACGATACATTAATCCCAAACTTGCCCTTCTAATATTCAGTGTATTACTCAAACCGTATACAGAGACGGGGCGCTTGGTGCTGGATAAATCTGTTCCTCTGTCAATTCATAGGCTTCTTTTTTGTAAATCTGTATACGATGGGAACCTGCGTCAGGAATGTACATTAGATCATCACATACACGAACAGAAGCTGGACCACGAAGAAGTTTTTCATCAACAAGATTGATCAAATCTCGTGATCGGAGCACTTTAGGATTCGCCGTGATGTAAATACGACCACTTTTTGAGAGTCCAGCATTACCCGTGAAGACGTCGACAAAATTACCATTCTCTCCAAACATCTGTATGCGGTGATTTCCCCGATCAGCTACGTAAATATCGCCATGCCTGTCAACTGATATTCCTGCCGGCCGACATAGTTGCCCTCTACCATCACCAGGCGATCCAAACTGGAAAATATATTCACCGCTTTCAGAAAATTTCTGCACGCGATCATTTCTCCAATCAGAAACAACTATCGTACCGTCGTCAGGGTCTACACCTACACCCCAAGGCATGTTGAATTGACCATCACCATTGCCATATCGCCCGAATCCTGAAATATATGTGCCATCGACTGAAAATTTTTGAATCCTATGATTCATTGTGTCAGCAACAATTAAATTACCCTGGGCGTCAAACACTATCCCTGAAGGACGGTTTAACTCACCATCCCCGTTTCCATAATCTCCCCAAGAATCTATCTTTTCACCATCTTTTGTCCAGAAGCTAATTGTGTGATCACCCTCGTCCGAGACAACTAGCGTGTCATTGGGACCTTCTATCATCTGTACAGGCCAGATGAAACCATGCCCTATAACTCCATTATCCTCGTCTTCCCAATTAGTACGACGAATTTCTCCACCTTCTCCGTCAATGCGATTCAGTACGAACATTTCACCATCAGTACAAGCAACAATATCCGCTGGAGAAGTAGTGACGCGACGCATTCCCAGCGTCGCGTAGTAGGGAAAGGCAGCACGAAGTAGGGCATGCGGTTTTGTCATTTAGATGCTCCTGCCTATCCTAGACCATAGTCTTTTTGTAGGGATTGAACTGCTCAAAAGATCCACCGACGATATCGATAGGGTCAAGTCCCATCCATTGGTTTAAGATCGTGCTGTAGATGCTACGAAAGTCGATGGTGAAATCCATGTCTTCCCCAAATTTCCAGTCAGCAACTGCCAAAGACGGGTATTC
>CAJWJL010000103.1:0-7668 GCA_913042135.1 uncultured Chloroflexota bacterium
TTATAAAATTCTAAAAAATATCATCTGGCCAGTCGAGCATCTCGACCTTGGCAATTTCATCTACATCAATCATACCAATGTCATCGGGACATATGGCTAATCCATTCGCTGTAGCCATCGAACTCAATGCACCAGAGCTTTGGTTGCCAGTCAATTTTGCACGATATGCCCCAGAGTCGTCCACATACACGTGTACTCGAGCATACACACGGCGCCCGTCGTAATTATTAATCGGATCATCCATTAGCACATCTATCGAAGGTTTTTCCACCTGAGGTTTACCCATCATAAAACGCATCGCGGGACGTCCAAATTGTTCAAATGCCACCATGGCGCTCACAGGGTTGCCGGGAAGCCCGAGATGAGGAACTCGGGTTCCGTCTTTACGGTCAAGTAACCCAAAAGCCAGTGGCTTTGCTGGGCGCATACGCACAGACCACAAGGCAATTTCACCCTTGGATGCCAGCACATCTTTAACCACGTCGTAATCACCTTTTGATACTCCCGCGGACGTTACAACTAAGTCCGCAGCAAGTGCACCGTCCAGTGCAGTTTCTAGTGATTCAACTGTGTCTTTCGCTATTCCCTGAACCCTTGGGATCCCCCCATATTTCGTCACCATAGCTGCGATGCTATAAGCGTTAGAGTTGTAAATCTTCCCGGGCCTGTATTCCTCACCCGGTTGCAAGAGTTCATCACCTGTTGAAACTATCGCAACAACTGGTCTGCGCACGGCTTGAATCTCAGAACGCCCCAAGGAAGCAATAACACCAACCTCACCCGCACCTAAAATATGTCCTACCTCAAATACGTTGTCACCCTCATGAATGTCTTCGCCTGCCTGTCGAATATTGTCATTTGGTTCTGCCTCAATATGTATAGCTACAGTGTCGTCTGACTTTACAGTTTCTCCGCGTTCAAGCTCATCTGTATCCTCAAATGGAACAACTGCGTCAGCGTTTTGCGGAACCGGGGCACCTGTCATTATCCGAATCGCAGTACCGGGTTTTAGAGGCTGGTCAGTTACCTGCCCGGCTGCGACAACACCAATGACCTGCAATACACTCGGTGCATTCTTGGTTGACCCTGTTGTATCAGAAGAAAAAACAGCGTACCCGTCCATAGCTGAATTCGTGAGTTGAGGCACATGGAACGGAGCTACAACACGTTCACCCAAAACCTGCCCTAAAGAACCCAGCAGTGGAGTGGATTCGACCGAAAGCTGCGAAAAGTACGAAAGAATCCGCCCACGTGCTTCCTCCACACTTAACATCTCAGCATCGTAATGATGACGATGAGGACGATCATGTTCTTCTTTAGGATTACGGAGCATTGTGGCTTCGATACTTGTTTCAGGCGCGTAGTTCAGCGCCAAGCTCTTTTTTCAACTGATTCAGAATCTGTTGTTCGATCTTACCTATCTGTTCGGTTGTGAGCGTCTTATTCGGTGATTGATACACAAGACGGACGGCAACTGCTTTCTTTCCTGCGGGAACGCCCTTACCTTCGAACAAGTCGAAAACCGTTGCTGAGGCCACGATCCTGTTACGCTGTGCGATTTCAACTATCTCTCCCGCAGTTGACTGTGTCTCAACAACCAAAGAAAGATCACGATGGGATGCGGGCAAGCGAACGAACTCTTCGAACTTCCCATTATCACCAGATTGCATCGATTCAGAAATGATCTTCAGGACAGCTTGTAGGTCAATCTCGAACAATGCGACCCTATCGACTTCTGCATCAAACTGCGAAAGTACTTCTGTGGAAATTTCACCAACCACTCCAATTACTGCATGATTCGCGGCCGGTACTTTCACGATCGCTGTCCGACCGATGGCGAACGTGGAATCCTCACCTGGTTCAAATACAGGTGAGATACCGAGATTGCTTAGTACGGACTCAACAGCCCCTTTGGCATCGTAAAAATCTGAAGAATCGCTGGAAAGATCCCAGTGAAGATCATTCCTTGGCCCGGCGAATGCGCCTGTTGCCATCTGGCGCTCCTCAGGCAACCCCTCACCATAATCTAAGAAAACCCGTCCAGTTTCGAACACAGCGATGGGTCCACGCCAGGTACGTGAATTACGTGCAACCGTCGTCAGTATCCCTTCACGAAGGGTTCGCCGCATAACTGCAAAATCCGAACTTATCGGGTTTCGCAATTTAATTTGCGCTGCAACGGATTCATCGAGAGAAACACGCGCCTCACCTTCACTAGTAGTAGCAGAGTAATTAATGGTCTCTCGCATACCCGCTTGAACCAGGAAATCAGCCACCTGCTGTCGAAGATCCATCTCCGGTTGAGGCTGCCACTGTGGCGGTCTACCTGAAAGGATTGTTGTCGGGATGTTGTCATAACCAACGATACGTGCTATCTCTTCTACGAGGTCTTCAGGTATTGAAATATCAGGACGCCAATAAGGAATCGAAACGTCCCAGCCTGTTGCATCCCCTTCCAAAGCAAACCCAAGACCTTGCAGCGTGGTTTCAACGACGCCCCTGTCAAACTCAACACCGAGGACTCTCGTAATATCGCCGGATTCAAGACGAACAGATTCCAGCTCTTGACCAGCGCTCGGATTCACATCAATGATCCCTGATGCTGCCTTTCCACCGGCAATTTCCAAAATAAGTTTTGTTGCACGGCGAAGACCAACCTCTGCTAACCCTGACCTTAAACTCTTCTCGAACCTGAGCGTAGCCTGGCTAGACAACTCCAACGTGCGCGCCGTGCGACGATTATTCACGCCTTCAAATGTTGCTGACTCTAAAAGCACAGTACCAGTAGACTCGGATATTTCGGAATTAGCTCCACCCATCACCCCAGCCAATCCAATCCCACGGTCAGGGTCAGCAATAAGAAGCATATCTGGATCGAGCTTGCGTTCTTTATTGTCGAGGGTTGTGAGCTTTTCTCCTGACATAGCTCGCCTCACAATAATCTTGTGATCAGCTACCTTGTCATAGTCAAATGCATGAAGTGGTTGCCCAATTTCAAACATCACAAAATTCGTAATATCAACTATGTTGTTAATTGGCCGCTCGCCAATTGCAATAAGACGATCTTTAAGCCATTTTGGTGACTCGCCGATCGTGACTCCTTCGATAACAGAAAGCGTATAGCGAAGACACAGATCAGGATCTGCTATCTCAACGGATGCCAGTGTGTCGATATCAGGTCCGCTCGCGTCAAAATCTACTTCAGGTTGCTTTAGCGGGTTTCCAGTGATCGCCGCAACGTCTCGAGCAACTCCGACGACACCTAAACAGTCTGGTCGATTAGGGGTCAGTTCAATGTCTAAGACTGCCTCGCCTAGAATCTCTCCTATTGGGGTGCCGACCTCAGCATGGTCATCAAGCACGAGAATCCCCTCATGATCATCACCAATTCCAAGTTCTCGCACCGAGCAGACCATTCCCTCTGACACGACACCACGTATTTTCGAACGTTTGAGTTTTTTAGTCTTGCCTGTTTCGCTAGAGTAGGCATCCTGAAGAACTGCACCTATGGAGGCATATGCAATCTTCTGCCCTTCAGCAACATTTGGGGCACCACACACAACTTCCGCCTCGCCATTCCCATGGTCAACTGTCACAAGCCGCAAACGATCCGCATCCGGATGCTGTCTGACATTTTTCACCAAACCCACTACAACATTTTCTATCCAACCCGTTCGATCAATAGATCCAACCTCATTACCGGCCATCGTCAAACGATGTGCCAGATCATCAAGACCGATATCAATGTCTACGTACTCGTTAAGCCAGGAAACAGGAACCTTCATACATTTATCTCAATTGCGAACATTACATGTGGAAATAGAAATTACGAACCAATTTAAGTTCTTTCAAATATCGCTAAAACTGAGTTAGGAATCTCAGATCGTTAGAGAAAAAATGTCGAATGTCTGTTATTTCATTACGTAGCATTGAAATCCTCTCTGGTCCCATCCCAAACGCAAATCCTGTGTATTTAGTTGAGTCGTAACCGGAATTTTCTAGAACCCGCGGATGAACCATTCCAGCACCAAGAATCTCGATCCATCTCCCATTCCAATCAATAGACATATCCACCCCAGGCTCAACAAATGGGAAGAAATCACAGCGAAAGCGCACTTTACGTGACTGCCCAAATATACGTCTTGCGAACTCGTAAAGCGTTCCTTTTAAATCTGCGAATGTAATCCCTTCATCTACCGCCAGCCCTTCAACTTGATTAAAGTGCCATTCATGAGTCGAGTCAGTGGATTCATATCGGTAGCACTTACCCGGAACCACTACACGAATAGGCGGGTCATTACTTTCCATAACCCTTGCCTGCATAGGAGAAGTGTGCGTGCGTAGGAGTACATCGTCATACTTTTCCGAATCGACCCATATCGTGTCCCACTGATCGCGCGCCGGATGACCGGCCGGTATGTTGAGCATGTCAAAGTTGTACTTCTCAAGCTCGACCTCAGGCCCCTCAACTGTTTGAAATCCCATTTCATTAAACGCCTGGGTGATTTCCCTGATCATCTGCGTCGAAGGATGCAACCCCCCAAGAGCAGGTTTACGTCCTGGAAGGGTGACATCTAATGAACCAACAGGTGCATTGGATGATCTCGCGTCTCTTTCGCGTTCTTCATAAAGTAAGTCTAGATCGGCACGAAGAAGGTTGGCTGCAGCACCCACTATTTTCCGGTCTTCAATTTCCAGAGAACCTAATCCCCTCAAAAGCGCGGTCAAGCGGCCTTTTCGCCCAAGAAAATCAACCCTCCATGATTCAAGTTGTTCACTTGAATCGGCTGAATTTAGAGCTGAAACTGCAGCCTCCCTCAATTGCTCTACTGACTCACTGGGTTGAATTTCTGACACGAATATTTACCTACCCTAAATAATTCTTATTGAGCGTGAACGAACGCCTATCAAAAGTCCGGTGCACGGTGATGTTAGACACAAAATTATATTAGATCACCGAGGTACAAATCACTGTTATCTCAATCTCAAATGCAGTTGGGAAACAGGTTATCCGTTAAAAGTCCCGTGAATTTACCCAGATTTTCTTCTAATTTTCACAAACTGAAAAATTAATGGTTTCATCTATATTTGCGTGTATATATTACGATTTTCGTACTTTTTAACGTATCCCCAATCGTTAATACAGCGTTATTAAGCATATATATGAACCTCCTGCTGATCACCGTCTCGCGACTTTAACCTCCAAACTAGCGACAAGTTCAAAAAGATGTAGTAGGGTCGTTCGACAATATGAGATCGGCCGCAGTAACGCACGATGCGTTCGAGAAGCGGAAAAACAACAACCATCCACGAGTAACGGGGGGACCCCATGGAAGCCTATTGTATGAAGTGTAAGACCAAGCGTGATATGCAAAACCCACAGCAAATCACAATGAAAAACGGTCGCCCCGCATCGCAAGGCAGTTGCCCTGTATGCAGCACCAAAATGTTTAAGATTGGTAAAGCTTCATAAGCCTCGGCTATTGAATGAATTGACCCGTGCTCTCTGCACGGGTCTTTTTTTGTCAAAAAATTCTCTAGAGTCCGTTAATATCCGTTAACTGAGAGTAGTCTTCAACGTCATTCGATGTTGCGTGATCAATCCATTAACTGATATTTGAAAGGATTTGGCCAATGCAAACTACCAGGTTTGGCAATACTGGATTTCAAACCAGCAGGCTGGGTATCGGACTGGCCGAGGTTGGGTACGAGCTCTCGCTTAAAGATCAGACACAAGCCTCAAGAGTCATACACTCGGCCCTAGACCAGGGAATTAATTTTCTTGATACCGCTGCCTGTTACGACTTATCAGAAGAGTTAATCGGGAATGGAGTCGCAAATCGCAGAGACGAGTTTTTCCTTGCGACAAAGGCCGGACACATCACTGGTGAATCTAAAGGGGATGCTTGGACCTACGCTACGGTCATCGAATCGATAGACAGAAGCCTCGTTCGCCTTAAGACTGACCATGTAGATCTTGTCCAGCTCCATTCGTGCGAGATCGATATCCTGGAACAGGGAGAGGTCATCAGAGCTCTTAAAGAAGCTCGTGACGCAGGCAAAACACGATTCATCGGTTACTCCGGCGACAATGACGCTGCCCACTGGGCAGTCGAATCCGGGATATTTGCAACTCTCCAGACAAGCTACAACCTGGTCGAACAACGTGCCCGAACCTCAGGACTTCTTGAAAAAGCCACCGTCGCAGGGATGGGTACCATCATCAAACGCCCGATCGCGGGTGGTAGTTGGGCGAAGTCCCGTAACGACAAATCCAAACCAAGCGTTCGAGGATACGATGAACCCTACCTCGAGCGAGCGAACGCCATGCGGGCCCTCGGGGACATTCAGAATGAACCCGAAAACGGGATCCTCACATCACTTGGATACACGCTCGCAGACCCAAACGTCAACGTAGCCATCGTCGGCACCAAAAGCCCATCGCATATGGAAACGAATATAAAACAGATCGAAAATGATCTCCCGATACCTGCCGATGTGGTGACTGAGCTCAACAGGAGATTTGAGGAACTCGATACCGACTGGGAACAGCGCACATAACCCGTAAGCATGAAGAAAGAGCACCTAACCGAATGAGAATAGAACGTATAGAAGTTCGATTCGTCGAAGCGAAACTGGACGAGCCATTCGGTTGGTCGCAGAGATGGACAGATGTACGCAGTGTAATCGTGTTAAAAGTCACGACTGATGATGGGATAGTCGGTTGGGGTGAAACCTACGGCTCACAGGACTCAGTCCCGGGCATAGCCACAGTTGCCCAGATCGCTATCGGCGAAGACCCTTCTCACATAGGTAAAATCTGGCACAAGCTGCATAGAGCGGTATACCAGAGCCATGTCTTTGCTAAAGGTGGTGCAAACGCTATCAGTGCGCTGGATACCGCCCTCTATGACATAACCGGTAAAAGCTCAGGTAAGTCGGCGGCCGAACTCTTGGGCGGGAGAATACACGATTCAATACCGGTTTACGCTACAGGACTTTACTACGTAGATAATTACGCCCTCGCGCCTCTTCTTGAGGAAGCATCCGGCTACGTTGAGCAGGGATTCTCAGGAATGAAGATGAAAGTTGGCGCCATGTCGCTTGCTGAAGATGCTGAACGCATCAAGAAGACCCGTGAGGCGATCGGTCAGGATGCAAAACTAATGTTCGACGCAAACGAGTCCTACGATCCCTCTACGGCCCTAACATTCGCCAACATGGTTGCGGACCACGACCTGACATGGTTCGAAGAGCCATGCGCATCACGAGACGACCAGGCAAACAAGATCGTTCAAGAAAGATCACCTATCCCTACCTCCGGCGGTGAGAGCCTCTCGACGCGATGGGAGTTTGCGCCAAGGTTAGCCAACCGCACTTTCGATATCATCCAGCCCGACATATGCGGTGTTGGTGGTCCTTCTGAAATGCACAGGGTCGGTCTTATGTCGCAAGCGTTTGGAGTGAAATTCAACCCTCACTTCTGGGGCACTGGCATAAGTTTCGCGGCCGCGCTTCATTCGTTGGCCGTCCAGCCAATAGGCCAGATCGGACAAACCAATATCCCTTACCAAAATGAATCCGTTCTAGAGTTTGACCAAACCCCACACCCCATAAGAGAAAACCTTACAGAGCCATTCTTCACACAATCAGACAGTAGGGTCATCG
>CAJWJL010000104.1:0-7661 GCA_913042135.1 uncultured Chloroflexota bacterium
CCTGCATTGATCAACGGCGTTACACCAAATTGGGCGTACACAGGATTATTGAGCGGATCTGGTGCCATTAGAATTTCCTAAGATGACGCAAATGAAATTTACGATATTCGTAATAAATTCAGCCTTATATACCAAATATATGATAGAACTAGCTGCGTTAAACGTAATCAATGGTTGCATTGGCATGATGGCACATATTTTCGTGTGGCATACCGTACCGGAGGATAATATGAGCGGAATTTATGAGCAGTTTGGTGTAACGCCCGGCATCAACGCTCGCGGCAACCAGACTTTGCTAGGCGGCTCGACTCCACCTGTTGAAATTCAGGAAGCTATGGACGAAGCGATGAATTCTGGCTATGTTGTTTTCGAAGAGCTGCTTCGTAAAACCGGCGATTTTATTGCCGACACTTTAGGTACGGAACAGGCATTCGTCACCTCCGGGGCTGCTGCGGCTATTTCGCTGGGTACAGCGGCAGCACTTGCCGGTGATGATCGCGAGAAGATCGGACTTATTCCCGACACATCCAGCTTCGATCGCAATGAATTGGTGTTCCAAAAAGGGCATGATTACACATACAAAAGGTGTTTCACGATGGCCGGTGCTCGCCTAATCGAAGTGGGGCGTGAAGATGGTTGCACCGTAGAAGAATTGGAAGCTGGTATAGGTCCCAAGACCATCGGTATCGCATACTACGAGAGCGGCCAGTGGGGCGACGAATGGGTATCGCTCGACGAAGCTCGCGCTTTGGCCGACAAGCACGATATCCGCTTGATTGTTGATGCTGCGGGTCAAATTTATCCGCTTGATCAGTTCATGCGTGTTGCTCAAACAGGTGACGTGGTTGCGTTTGGAGCCAAGTACATCGGTTCTCCTCACTCAACAGGAATTTGCACTGGGCGAGCAGAGTTTGTTGAATCGGCATTCCAACAGAACTTCATCGGATTTGAACTGGCAGGACAAAAAGGCCTCACGCGTTCCTACGGTCGACCATATAAGACAGATCGCGGCGAAGTAATTGGTGTGGCTGCGGCTCTTCGCCGTTGGTTTACTATCAACCATGAAGACAGGCTTGCGGTTGAAGACTCCAAGCGAGCAGCTTTTCAACGTGGCCTATCAGGCGTTACCGGAGTTGACGTAACCATCCCCTCGACTCCTCAGCTTGGACCGAACGTCAATGTGATGATTCATATCGATAATCAGGTCTCTGGTATTGCAGGTCTTGAGATCATCAAGCAGCTTGAGGAAAGCCCTACCCCGATCTGGACCAGAACGTTTGACGGCGGTAAAACAATCCCAATTGGAGTGCAGATGCTGTCGGATGAAGAAGTCGAGACTGTAATCCAACGGATTAAAGAAATTATCGGCTGATCATGAACTCAGTTTGATAGCAGAAATACTTATGATCCGGAGCTTTCCTGCTACTCAACCCTTGGTGTCATCTCGGTTGGAGCGTTGAAGTAACCGGCGGTAGAGTAGTAAACACCTGAATTCTCAGGCGGCATTTCATCGAGGATTTTGTTCACTTCATTGCGCTCGTCAGACGTCAATCGCCATTCTGACGCTTTCACGTTTTGCCGAATATGTGCGGGTGAACTTGCACCGGCAATAACGGTTGCAACTATTGGCTTGTTGAGTAACCAAGCCAGTGCCAATTCTGTAACCGAATGGCCATGATTACGTGCCCAGTCGTCCAAAACACTCACCAACTTCAGATTGTGTGGTGTGATCCATCGTTCCGCTGTGCCCTGCTCGATCGCCAGCCGGGTATTGGCCGGTGGTGCTCCATTTTTACTGACCTTGCCTGTTAGGAGCCCAGCGGCGAGGGGCAAGTAAGGGATCACCCCGATTCCCAATTGTCGGCAGGCAGGAATCATTTCTTTCTCGGCACTACGAGCCATCATCGAGTAAGCAAACTGAGATGCTGCAAGCGGCACTAAATTGTTTTGCTTGCCGATCCAATGACTGTCGACGAGTCGCCACGCCTCAAAATTGCAACCTGCCGTGTAACGAATTTTTCCGTCATGTATCAAATCATCGAGAGTTTTTAAGGTTTCCTCCATCGGCATACGCGTGTCGGGGCGATGGATCATGTAGACGTCGATGTAGTCAGTCTGCAATCGTTTCAGACTGTCTTCAACCATTTGCATGATGAAGTTTCTCGAACCGCCAAAATTGTTAGGGCCCTGACGGCGCATTGATCCGAATTTTGTGCCAATCAGCATCTCGGAACGCCTGTTCTTCAGGGCGCTTCCGATGAACTCTTCTGATAATCCATTAGCATAAACATTGGAGGTATCAACAAAATTGATTCCATGGTCGATTGCAGCGTGAATGATCTCGGCCGATTCTTTGATGTCTCGGCGCCCTGGCTCACCGAAACTATTGGCACCGAGACCTATTTCAGAAACCTCTAAACCTGATTTTCCGAGATGTCTAAATTGCAAGTGATTCCTGATATCGATTTACAATGACGAACTCAGCGAATGACAACCGTATCGACGCTGAGGTTCGAAGGTTGAAAAGTGATAGAGCGGGATATGTGTTCAACCGCTCAATTTCGAAATGCTCGTCGTGGTTTATGGCAGGTTGAGGTCGGTCTTGGGCGTGTCGACCCAATCGTCCTTAGATAATCCGTCGTAGTCGAATTTCACAACACCATCCTTGATAGTTACCTGATTGATTAGGCGTCCATCAGCCTTCATGATCCGGTAACCAGTGGGCCCTGAGTCGGAGAGTCCGCAGGGGCGTTCTTGGAACTCGAGAATCGCAATGTCAGCCGGCGCACCGGGTGTTAGGGTTCCAAGCTCAGTGTGGTTAATGGCCTTCGCAGGCTCCCAAGTTGAGCGCGCAACAACTTCGGCCATTGGCATGCCCATAGCGAGGAATTTGCTCATGACTTCGGTCATTTGTGCCCGAGAAGTGTGGAGACTCGAACGATGCATATCTGTTGAAATTGTGTCGGGTGGGAATCCCTGTTCAAGTGAAGGCTTTGCCATAGAAAACGAGAAACTGTTGTTCCCATGCCCCACATCGAAAATGACACCACGCTCGCGCGCAGCAAAGTAGTGCGGCTTTATTTTTCCGTCGTTACCAATAATTGGCTTCCCGTATCCGAAGCAGTGGGTTACCCCGTCTCCCGAACCCAAGCGCTTCAACATTTCATCGAACGGTCTTGTGGGCTTCGAATTCTGATCGACTAGGCAGAATGATCCTGATAGTCGTGCGGCCTCAACGCCTCGGTCAATCGATTCCCAGCCGCGGCCTTGGAAGTGCGCAACTTTTACGCCAACAATGATGTCTGATCGCTGCCGAATCTTGGCTGCCGTTAATTCGGCATCCATATCTTCTACGTTTTGCTCAACATCCCCTTCCATCCCTTGTCCCACGATATTAAGAAGAGCAAAAACACGAACATCCGACTTCTTGATTAGGTTTGCGTTGAAATCATCAAAAGTTCGCCAGCCGGAGCCACCGCAGTCGACCATAGTTGTTACGCCGTACGGGAAGCACATCTCCTCCGGGAACATCGACCCCGAAAATCCGGTTGCATGGGCGTGCATATCGACAAGCCCCGGTGTGACGTACATGCCGGCGGCGTCGATTACACGTCGGCCACTGAATTCGGGGATATTTGTTTCGACGACGGCAACTGATCGCCCCGCGACTCCGACGTCCATCAGGCCGTCGATATTGTTGACGGTATCGATGACGTGTCCGTTTTTGATCAACAAATCGTACGTTGGCATTTAGCTAAGTTCTCTAGGGGTGACTGAATCGTAAGTTTTGGTTGCATTTGTAAAAATATTTTTCAGCCAAAATCTATGTGATCGGAGACACCCCAACACTGGGGCTGATCTGAAGCGGAGTCAATAACATTGGTTCGGTTCGAAGCGGTAAAAAACAATTCAGATGACTAGTCGTGTGGGACTGCTCCGAGAGCTTTCAACGTTGCCTGATTCCGGGTTCGCACATCGAGTTTTTTGTATATAGAAACGAGTCGGTTTTTTACCGTGCCTACTGTCAAACCGCAACGAATGGCGATTTCGTCGTTTGTAGCGCCCTGTGTCAGATGCCTGAGAATCTCTGATTCTCTAACTGATAACCCAAAGGAATCGGCTTGGATATCGGCAATCTCTAAGTTGGCATGCTGCATTGAAAGACCGTATGTATGTTCCGATTCCGAAACGATTGCCGTGCCTAAAATCACAGCACAAACGCGCACTAGAGCCCGCAATTCATGGCTTGTTGATAGTTGGACAAGTCCTGAATCGAAAGTTACTGATACATCAATAACGTGTGCGTCGCCCAAACGGGAATTCACAATTATGTGTTCCGAGTCATGTGAGGCAGTGACGTTCGGCGAAGATTTTGGTGAAATGCTGTGTTTGTAGAAAGATTTCCCGGTGATTCGATGGGTAATCTCGATGGAGTACCTAGAAGCACCAATAGCTCTCATCATTGTGTCGTCGAACACAATTAGCTTCTGATCGTAGTTCGGAGCATCGCACAAATTTTCAACTGTAAATTGCAGTACCGAAGAAATATGCTGTTGTCGATCCCACTGACGGGATGTCTGATGAAGCTGGAGGAACGCACTTGCAATTGGTCCTGCCGATTCAATATCTCGAACCCGCTCCAGCATATTTGGGTTGCAGTCGGACATGGCAAATAACAAGGCACCAACGCGGTTAGCTCCTGCGGTAAGTGGTATAAGGCATAACTCTTTAAAACCTGACGATTGATCTACAAGTTCCATTAACGAACCGCCCACGTTAGATACAGGCACCGATTTGTGCTTGCAGGCGAGATGCACAGATTCACCCGACAGGCGGTGCTCATTTACCAGCTGTGTGCCTCGCTCAAGCATCGGATTTTGTGGATCACCGATACTGTCAATATTTGCTATTGACACGTATTTATCTGAGTATCGATCGTAAGTGAACAGTATTCCATGCACCAGTGAAGCCCTTGAAGCAAACACAGAGTAGAACATGTTGAAGAAGGTAGAAGGGTCCTCGCTATTATTGAAATGTTGGAGCAGATACTCGAGATTGGATTGATGCTCCGTGGCCCTCAGAATTTCTTTTTGCAGGAACTGCTGGTTCAGGTACGGGCCTAAAATCCGGCTGATTTTTTTTATTTCTTCTTTTTGGTCGGGACCATAGAGATCGGGTATGTACGAGAGGAACGCTATGGCGCCGACGATTTTGCCGCTATTGACTATACGCATGCCGAGCGTTGAAGCCCAGTAGGCGTTAGGAACACCTACAAGATCACCGTCACCGTGCCTCGTGTAGACCGAGGCAATATGATCCGACATGACCGGCGAACTCGATTTCACCGATTCACCAATCAGACTATCGGCCATACGGTGTACGGGGCTGGCATCCCAATCTGGAACCGAAACTCCAGCTATTAAAAACGGAGAAAATAATGCTCTGGGTACGTCGGTAGAAGCGATGACCAACCGATCAAACTGAATATTTTCTTTAAGAATGCTCGAAATCTCATCCCACACCTGCGAACTTGCAGAGCTGTCGAGAAGCAATTGCTCGATCTGATTACAGAATTCGATATTAGCCATCAAATTAGCACCATAACCCGAATTTCCATCGGTCCACCATAATTGTTCCGATACACCGCACTCACCCTTCCCGCACCAACGATTCTTACCACGTCATTGATCCATAAACACAATGTACGGCCAAAGATATCCGTATTGTTTGCGTAATCTGTTGACTTCACACAAGAATACGCCGGATTATAGGGTATTCTTGCTGGTCGCAGTGCCTAAAGTCACTCTATTGGTTACTTTCGTTACCTTGTGGCTCCCATCGACCAGCGTAAGACTGCCACTAAATTTCGTCTTTTGACCTCAGGAATGCCGGTGTATGTTGCCTTTTGATTGGCGTCGCCAGCTATCGGTACTGTTTCCTAGACTCAGGCGGAAATAGACAACGTTCTGCTTGTGCACGAACGAAGATGGAGAAAATATATGCGGTACATGAACGTATTGCCTAAGCTGACACTACTAATGCTCGCTCTTGTAGCGATGGCAGTGGTTGCGTGTGGCGGTGGCGATGCTGTAGAGCCTGAAATCATCATCCAGACCGTTATCGTCACCGAAAAGGGCGATACTGTCCGAGAGACTGTGGTGGTGGAAAAGGAAGTCAAGGGCGATACTGTCCGAGAGACTGTGGTGGTGGAAAAGGAAGTCAAGGGCGATACGATCGTCGTGACAGCAACACCGGTACTACCGGCGACTGCTACAGCTGTTCCTGCTGATAAACCTGCGCCACCTTCGAAACAAGCTGCCGGTCAACTGAATTGGTCAACCGGCGCCGACAGCGGCATTGGAAGCGGATTTAACGCTGGCAACTTGTGTTGTGGCGCTAAAATGATGAGCGTGGTTGAGACTCTGTTCAAACCAACTCACGATGGAGGACCGGCAACCCCGCTCCTCGCAGAATCGTGGTCACTTGACACTGAAAACTCACCACCAACATATGTCGATGTCACGATCGTTTCTGGAATTCAGTTCCACGGCGGTTACGGCGAATTGACGGCCGATGATTTGGTCTGGTCTATCAACGACACGAACCCGAATCTTTCGGAAACTCTTGGTACAGGAAACATCTCAATTACAGATGGCTCAGGTACATGGGCTGGGTTCTTGGGCGCAAACCCAACTGAGAAGACAGGAACCCATTCAGTCCGGATTAACTGGGAAGCATTTGACCCTCGTTGGGACACATGGTTCTTCGGTCAGGACGGTCTTGGTGCCGGTATCGTCAGCAAGAATGCTTACGACACCGAGGGTGAAGACTGGAACCAGGAACACTTGATTGGAACTGGTCCGTTTGAAATGACTTCGTGGGCACGAGGTGACCGAACAGTTTTCACTGCAGTGGCAAACCACTGGCGTGCAACACCGGAAGTCTCTTCGATCACGAGGATCGCTGTTCCTGACGAAACTGTGCGAATTGCACAGCTTGCGACAGGTGATGCCGACATCGCTGACATCAGTGTGTCGAACGTTGCTGAAGCCCAGCGAATCGGTATGACAGCTAAAGGGTCTGGTGCTGCTCGAATGGTGACAATGATGTTCGCCGGTAACTTGTGGGAAACGAATCACCCAACAACAGGTGATGAGCTAGAAATCGTGACATACACTCACGATCTTCCCTGGCTTGGCAACCCGCACAAGCCGGATGACAGCAACAACCCAGATGGCATGGACGATATGGAACAGGCTCGCCTGGTCCGAACTGCTCTTGCTATGTCGATCGACCGTGACTTGATCAACGAAGCTGCATTGAGCGGTCTTGGTTGGCCGGTATACATCCCCTACTTCGACATCAACAACGAAAACTGGGATGACAAGTGGAAGATCGATTACGACCCAGCAGGTGCGGAAGCCCTTCTGGACCAAGCTGGATTCCCACGGGACTCCTCTGGTAAGCGATTTAGCATGCCGATGTTTGCATGGCCAATTGGTCACTTCTACGGGGAGATCGGCGACAGCGTCTCGGTCTTCTGGGAAGAAATCGGTGTTCGCACTGACGTTCTCCACTACGAATACGCTGTATTCCGCCCAACTTTGGTTGGTAGGTCTGCAACTCAGGCGTGGACTGACACGGGACCGCTCGAGAACTAC
>CAJWJL010000105.1:0-7635 GCA_913042135.1 uncultured Chloroflexota bacterium
AATATCAAACTTGCAACAATAAACGTAAAAATCCCAAAGACACTTTGTGCTATCAACAATTTATGCTGATCAATACCCTGTCCGAGTTGTGACAGCAGTACTTGGCGTGCCCCAAGCAATATAGCCGAGCCAAGTAACAGCAAATCACCGAACAAAAAATCGGCATTTGAAATCGCGAAACTCTTATAAAACACAGCAACGACACCTGAATACGCAATAAGGGTTCCGAAGGTCCTTGTACGGGACATTTGATCCCCTGGAACAAAAAAGTGTGCGAATACACCTGTCCAAAGTGGAAAAGTCGAGGTCACCACCACAGCATGACCTGCGGATGTGAAATCCTGACCTACATTCATAAATCCCAGCTGAACTGTGAATAAAACTCCAAGTAAGGTGAGAGGGAGCCATTCACCCCGGTAAATCTTAAACGACTGACGAGTAGCAATTGCATAGACCAAAACAACAATTGCACCTAAGACAAATCTTAGCCACCCAAGCCGTAACGGTCCCGCATCCTGCAATCCCGCTTTATTAGCAACCGGATTGCCTGCCCACATCGTAGACAGTACTAGTGCAAGTACGCCAGCCTTTAGGGATAGAGGCTGTCTCCCGTTGGTCTTAGATGAATATTGAGACGATTCGTCAATTAGCTTTGGTGGCATATACAGCTAGCGCTCATTCACTGCCTGAGATACAAGGCCAACCACTCCTTCAACGTCCTCACACCATCGAGTCACTATTACAAGTTTTTTCTGCGGGTCGATAACAACGCTGTTTCCACCAGCGCCCGATGCAGCAAAAGTCGATTCAGACATCTCTTTGCCATATCGAGCAAATCCCGTATTCAACCACCACATGTAACCGTATTGGTCATTGAGACCGCATGGCGTGGTCATCATGTCTATCCAACGCTGGGATATCAGCTGCCTATCGCCCCATCGTCCTCGATTTAGGAACAAAACCCCAAACCGTGCATGGTCGAGAGTATCTATCCACAGACCACCCCCCCAATGGGCTCCTCCAGATACAGATTCGGTGACCAGACCATCTACATCCACCATTGAATGATCACCATAACCATGCCATTCCCATTTATCTGATGCCCCTATAGGATCCATTATCTCGCGCTTCAAAACACCAGGAAGAGGCTCCCCACAAACACACAAAAGTGCGAGTGCCGTTCTGTTCACTCGAACATCGTTATATTCCCAATGTGACCCAGGCGACATACGATCACGCCTTTTTAAATAATTTTCTCGTCCCATTCCGACCGATGAAAGATCACGATTCCAGTCAACTACATCTGGCTTTGTGTATAGGGTTCCTTCCCATTCAGACGTCTGCTGCAAAAGGTGTTCCCAAGTAATTGACTTATTTTGACGGGACGCAAATCCATCTACAGCCAAAGATGTTTTGTGCATCTTTATTGATTTGCCATCTTCGTATTCAAATACCGGTGTTAACATATCCTTAATCAAGCCACGGTCAAAAGCTACGCCCACTAACGCAGATAAATAGCTTTTTGTAGCGCTGTAGGTTAAATCAACGCGTTCGACGTCTCCCCACTCTGCAACGATAAATCCGTCTTTAATAACTACACCTGCAGGACCGCCTCGAGGCTTCATCAATCCGATTTTGGCTGACCATTCCGGGAGATCTTGACCAACGTTACGTTTACGCAGATCAATCGGCCAGGCAATCTCGTTCTCTTTGGCAAATTGAACAGCACGCTCAAGAGCCAACTCATTCATTCCAAGAGATGATGCTTCTCGCCGTTCCCAGTTTCCACTCGGAGGAAAGTACAAATCTGATGTCATGACGGAGTCGGTAAACCTTAATCTTCAAGTCGCTTCAAATACTGTGCGACCCAGTCAAAATCAACAAAATCTACGTATGCATCCATCAATGCCTTCGTGATCGGTCCAGCCGCCATTCCATCGCCAATTTTCCTGCCCTGAAACGAGCGAACACCACAAATACAAAGTGAAGTAGAAGTCAAGAACACTTCATCGGCAGTCATTGCGTCAAACAAATCGATATCTTTAGTCACTACTGGGACGTCAATCTTCTCAGCCATCTCGATTGCGGTTTCACGAGATATCCCTCCCAAAACATATTGTTCCTGAGGCGTATAAATCACACCATCCTTGATAGTGAAAATATTTGACCCGATTCCTTCAGTCAAAAACCCTCTGGTATCAAGAAGAATTGCCCAAGACTCCGGATCCTGAGACTTGGCTTCCATATCGGCAAGAATCAAATTTAAATAGTTGTGCGACTTTGCTCTGGGGCTTACCGCCTCAGGTGGAACTCGACGTACAGACGGGATCAAAACATCGATGCCATCTCGATACAAACGAGCCCTCGGCTTCAGAGGAAGCGGAGCACATTCTATGATCACATTGGGTCCACCAGCTGTCTCCCACATATCTCCACCCACCAGATCAACCCCACGCGAAATCCGCTGTCCCACCCAGAAGTCGTCATCGGGTCCTAAGAGGTGAAGATTTGCTTCCAGAACCTCAAGTGTCTTGGCGACCATATCCGTTTGAGGCATCCCGGGATCAATATCTACATATCGAAGTGAGTTATAAAATCGATCGATGTGCGTCTCAAGCTTAAATATTTTATGCCCGAATGTTCGAGTCATATCAAAGACGGCATCGCCGTACTTAAATCCCCTGTCCCTAAAAGGCACTTTTACCTCGGATTCAGGTACGATCTCTCCGTTGAAATACGCGACTCGCTCACCCTCATTTGCAATAACCATCGCTTACTCCTCGTTCTAATCTTTTGTAATCACACCTTCATGTCAATATAAATGATCTGATGAATGACGATAAATCCAAGCAATTAATTTTCTATGCAACAGGTTTCTATTTATCCTGTTTGCAAAATCCTACGCCTCACACACGAACACGTATAGTTCCAGATCAGGTATATGTGTTGCAGTCTAGATAACGTACAAAATGAAAAGCCCTATCCATTTTTCAAAACTTCAATGTGCAGACATCACATTACTGCAATTCAAAAACCCTGTACGACCAGGCGTCACGCACAGCAGCATCCAATGCATCTCGGCCAGGCTGATTAACAGGTAAGTGATTCGGTAGCACCCGATAATTTAAACGATTAGGTAACTGTACTCGCTTCAAAAATCGTCCAAGAACCACTTTATCTCCTCCGAGTGACAAAAAATCTATTTGATCTGGATAATCACTAAGCCGTGAGCATGCAGCCTCGCCAACCTGATCAAATAGCTCGCGAATCCACTTCTCACGGCCCCTCCTAAACCTATTCGAAGATTGCCCTCCCTTTCTATGCTTACCCTTGACGTATCTCGCTCCCGTTTTAGTAACCGACAAATCGCCATCCTTAGCGATCCCAAACGCCCAATGACCCAAACGCAAAAGTATGATGCCAATCGTTCGTGGCAACATGACAAATTCACGAAAATCATCAAATGAGTTCGATTCACTCGATTTAACAATTGGAAATGGCGGCAACAAAGCTAGTAAAGGTTTCCACTCAGACAAAGTAATGGCAACGCTTATCAAAACAATTCCGTTTTCTGATGCATGTGCAGATTTAGGAAGTAATTCCCATTCTTCGCTCAGTGAATAGCCCGCTTCGAGCAATTCAACAACAAATTCAGCACCTGGCTCGATTTCAAAATCAACTAATCGTTCCAATAAATCAGAACGAGAGACCAATATGGGACCAATAGCTGCAAGATTAGAAGGCACGCGATAACAGTTCCATAAATCCGTTAGGTTAAATTATTCGCTTACAAGTCAATTTATTTGGACTTTTCACTCAAAACAATCGTCACGCTATATGAAGAAAAAGTGCAAGTAGGTTACTCGCTCCATGAACGACCTCTCATAGCAACGGCTACTGGATCTAATCTGGCGCTTAACCCGTAGCCCTCGGGTAGCTTCAGGTAGCCATCCTCTATTTCCTCAAACGGCTCCAAAACCTCATGCCGCCAATCAACTTCATAAACTGCATGTTCCAGTGGAAGTGTATTACCGAACGCTGCGGTTGCATGCGCAGAAGCTAAAAGAGATAAAGGACCAGAAGGACAATGCATTGAAACCGACCCAGCCCACCGTGACTCAAGTTCCCTGCCAATTAAATATGCTTCAACAGGACCTCCACAAAACTTCACATCAGGCATTACAACATCTAATACTTCCTCTTCCATTAATTTAGTAAACAAGGAAATCCCATAGCCATGCTCGGCTCCTGCAATGGGCAAATCAGCAACCTTACGAATAGCTCGGAGGTCGTCAGATAAGGTAATCGGGTCGACTGGCTCCTCATACCATCCAACCCCCGCCTCATACAATTTAGGTGCAAGAGCTAACGCTGATTCAAGATCGAAACGTGAATGACAATCAACCAGCAATGTACCTTCAGCACCGATTGCCGCTTTCGCCGCTCGAATACGGTCAAGTCCTATTTCAGCTTCACGTGGAAAACCAGAAGATGTAAAGGGAGCCTTTACCTCATCAAATGGCGCGCATTTCAGAGTCGTAAACCCAGCTTCCATCGCTCGCTGCGCCATTCGTGAAAAAGAAGACGGGGAACGATCCACCAAACCATCGTCGTTTGGGAGCATTGAACGATTAATATTTGCGTAAAGTTGAACCTTTTCGTTATCTCCATGATCGTGCCCATATAGTTCTCTCAAGTATTCAGCTAATCGCAACTGCGTGATCTGAGAGAGAGCATCCACGACAGCACAGCGTATCCCACTCACCGCAGTCGCCAGAATTTGATCTTGCTCTAAATTCTCAATAGTCAGGTCGTTGAGCCTCATGACATCGGCGTCATCGGTCAGACGATGACCACGCAATCGATTGGCTAATCTCGCCACGACTGGGGCAACATCACTCGCTAACTGAGTAGATGTGATCTCCCCTTGACCAACAATTCCGGCACCGTCTACAAGAGACAGATGAACCCATTCTGTTTTTGCACGAACGTGGATCCCACTAAAACTTAATTCAGTCGGACTAAACCACTCCCCTGATACTGGCAATTAATATCTCCGGTCTTACCTCACTGAAAATTCGTTTGAAAACTACTTTTCCGTATTTTTTCGATAGCGGGCGTATTTATCGTCATTAATAAACTCATCTATCACGATCCTCTCACCACCGAGATCATTAGATATGTTGGCAGCAAGAACCGAAGCAAGCGAGTTAATGGACGAGTTGAATGAATTCAATCGATATTCAGGCTTATTTTCAATAATTGAAGTAGCAAACGCCTCTCCTATCGCTCGCGTACTCTCTTGCCCCATGGCAGTGTGGTGGGGACCAGGTGACACTATCTTGCGAACCTGTTCAATCACGGGAGTCTGATCTGGCGGCCATACACCATCAAACGTGTAGTCGACAAAGTCATTTTCGAGTTTTATCGTTCCATGCGTGTGGATAATGCAATCGAATCGACCTCCGTAATAAGAACGCGCAGGTTTTGTGAAAATTAAGTTGGCAACCCCACCCTTTTTCATACCGTAAATCACGGTATACGCAATAGGGTTATCACCCTCTGCTTCATGCAATTCAACCGGACGATCAGTGTATATCGCACGTACCCACTCAACATCATCATTCGACCAGTAACGCATGATGTCGGTTTGGTGAATTCCCGCTTCCACGACGGACGTGCCTGACCAAGCACGGTTAGCGGTCCAAACACGATTTGCCGGACCCCCAAGTTCCTCAGTATGCGTGTGTTTGACACCGTGACCTTCAACAGCACCTTCAGCAATCATGGTCATAGCCGCTACCCACTTATCGCTCAGATAAGCAGCAATGTCTGTATAACCACGGTCATGTCGCATCTGGAATCCGACTGTGCTTGGCACGCCGGAACTTGTAATGGCACGATCCTGGCTGATGATATCGTCGAGAAATAAAGACTGAGGTTTCTCAGCAAATATAGCAATTCCACGACTCGCCGCCCGCTCAATTTCACCATTGTGCTGGTTTGGCGGGATAACAAACCATATAGCGTCCACCAGGCCTGATTCAATCAAGTCATCAGCACCATCAAACATCTTGATGCCACTAGAAGAATAATCAGGAACAAACCTTTTGATTTTATCGTCGGATAAGTTCTCTGGGTAAGGATCCGCCAGAGCTGTGATATGAACAATTTCGTCTTTTTGCATCTGGACCATGGCATTGACATGCTGAAGTCCTCGCTGACCAACACCCACTAATCCGACGCGCAGAGGCCCTGACATAAAATTAAATCCTTACAACTCAATATGAGTAACAAACACAAGAAATGCAAAGTCACAAACTCTACACAACAGCAAATAACTGCTCGGCGAGTTTAACACCCTAAAAGTTCCGTGGGGTCATAGATCGAATATAAACTTCCTATTGCCCACACCTTGTTACTGGTGTTCAATGCTCACATAACATCACCAAAATCACCCTGAACCTACAAAATCTATGTGTAGATCTCGAGTAAACAAATGAAAGTCACAACAGTAACCACTCTTTCTGCCGATCGCTTCAACTACGTAAAAATAGAAACAGATGAGGGGATCTCAGGAGTCGGAGAACTCCACCCTGCATCTGGCACGGGCGGAACCCCGTTTGTACCACGAGCAGGAGTGGAATACTGCTCGGAATACCTAATAGGAAAAGACCCACTACACATCGAGCGTCACTGGCAACATATGTTTCGTCGACAGCTTTTCAGGGGCGGCTCCGACATGATGTCTGCGTTAGGTGCCATCGACATAGCGTTGTGGGATATCAAAGGTAAATCATTAAACAAGCCAGTCTACGAGCTACTCGGCGGTCCTACGAGAGAAAAAGTCCGCCTATACACGCATCTAGGTGGCACCACTCCAGAAACCCTGGCAGAAGAAGCAAAGATGCAAGTTGAACAAGGCTTCACTGCCCTACGCGTTTACCCCTTCGGTGATTTCGGTAAATCAGATTTTGAAGAGGGGACCGGATTAGAAAATATGAGTTTTACTGGCATGCAAAACAATGCCGTAGAACGAATTGCAGCAGTGCGAGAAGCCGCCGGACCCGATACAGACATAATGATCGATGTGGTCAATCGGTTAACCCCTGCCGAAGCAATTGGCTTAGGTAGAGCTCTCGAACCATTCAATCTCTATTTCTTTGAAGACCCTATCGAACCAGAAAATATGGACCAATGGAGCTGGGTAGCTCAACAACAACCAATCCCGTTAGCAATGGGCGAACGTCTTTATACCGTGTATCAATTCCTTGATCTCCTAAATCATCAAGGTGCAGCGTTTGTACGACCCGATTTATCACTAGCGGGAGGCATCACTAACGTGAAAAAAATCGCAGCGATCGCTGAGGCGAACTACGTAGGAGTCGTACCACATAATCCTCTTAGTTGCGTCCTGACAGCAGCGTGCGTTCAAATCGACGCTGCCACACATAACATCCCGGTTCAGGAATACCCTCACGATGACGATAAAGGAATCAAGGCTGAGCTCGTTATGGAACCACTCAAGAGAGTGGGCGGCTATCTAGAAGTTCCGACCAAACCTGGTATCGGCATAGAACTGAACGAAGAAGCCTTTAAGCACTATCCACCAGTACCGTATGAAAGACCAGCACT
>CAJWJL010000106.1:0-7609 GCA_913042135.1 uncultured Chloroflexota bacterium
GAATTGATCTTGACATGGACAGGGTCAAGGCCGAACTCCACCCCGATTGGAGCGAATAGAGTACCGCTCGTCCTAACGTACGTTTAGTAATAATGACTGGTCTAATAATGAATATTGCGTTCATCGGATGTGGCAGGCGCGGACGATTCCATATGGCAGCCTTCTCTGATATCGATAGCGTCAATATCAGCGGCGTTTTCGACCCGTTCGAATCAGCAAGAAATTCTGCTGCCGATCAATTCGGTTCAACAGCCTACAGCTCTGTTGACCAGCTGATTGACTCAGCGGAGCCAGACGGCATAGTAGTGGCCACCCCAGCTCATCTCAACGCTGAGGCAGCATTACATGTGCTTTCCTACGGAATTCCAACCCTTATCGAAAAGCCGCCGGGTCTTTCTTCTGACGATGCACGCAGATTGCTAACCGCTGCACAGAAAAAATCTACAAACGTAATGGTAGGACTCGACAGAAGGTTTAATCCTCTCGTGACAGAGTCTTTAGCCCGAGTGCGCAGGAATGGCCCGGTCGTACAGATAGCTGGAGAATTTCATAAAGACATCAGGGAATTCACCGATGATCCGAGATTTGCTCAGGACATTTTCAACTACATGATGTTGGAGTCGCCTATACATGCTCTCGACCTTGTGTGTTTTGCTGCTGGTTCGAACGTGTCGAAAGTCAGTGGTTATGTAAGACAAACCAATTCCAAATACAGGGATGTCCACGCTGCCCTCATCGAGTTCGAAAACGGTGTCGTGGCGCAGTTTGCGGCAAACTACACCACTGGAGGGAGATTGGAGCGTTATGAAATCCATGGCAGAGAAATATCTGCATACCTTGAGGGAGTTAACCGTGCATGGGTTATGGCAAAGGGTGAATCACATGACATAACACTACCGACACAAATGACATCCACGCAAATCCAGGATAATTACTTTATTGAATGTATAAGATCCGGCAAAAAATTCAGCGCTCCTGCTGCCACCCTTGAGGATGGCGTGAAGTTACTCGAACTGGCTGAGGCCATTTATGGAGAAGACCAAAACTCCTGATTACCACTATCCGAAAATCGATTTGATTCAAAATTACCAGAGGAAACGACGTTAGCGAATCTTGATCACTGAATCGGATCTGCACCCATGGCCGCAAGAAGCGCACCGCATCTATCAAGTGAATGGGCAGCGTTCGCTCCTTCACAGAGCATGATCATGTTCCCGTAAATAACATAACCACCGTACTTGGCTTTAACCCCACCACTCCCATGGGTTCCAATTGGACCGGCAAAAAAATACCTGCGGTCCTTGATACCTTCGTTCCAGCTCGCTTCATCCTTGTCAAGAATCGCGTCATCACCGGTAGCTTCTTCGGCAAAAGCCGTCCCAGACTCGACGGCAACATCATGGGAAGGATAAAAACGAATCTCGTACTCCTTCGCTTCCGACCCGTCAGGACGCCAGAATCCAAACAAAACATTAGTAGCTCCAGTAAGCCCCTCTACGTCATATTGCTTAGAGGTCTTGAATCCTGTTGCATCCACATCGTCGTGAGTGAACAGCCGTTCAGATGGAGTGATCTGCTGCAATAATTCATTCGATTTCGATGCTGAAGATTCATCAGAGTCCGTTCCACAAGCAAAAAAAGTAAACAACAATCCAGCTGCAACACCGTGGGTTATGAACCGTTTAAGTCTTGAACTACTTCGCAAATACAAAAGCGCCAACCTTCCCTGTTAGTCCTGAAACTAATAGGGGCTATTTTCTCAAATTCTTTTTGAGTAAGATGCTGCCAAGTTTAAAACAAATGCCAAAACTAGGAAAATCCGCATGAAAGCCGCCGTGTACCGCAGCAAACAGTTATTCGAGGTCACCGACATCCCTAAACCTGAGCCCGGCCCGGGGGAAGTACTAATCAAGGTTAACCAATCAGCAATATGTGGTACTGATGTTCACGCGTTCATGTACGACATTGCTCCGCCCGGCTCAGTCCTTGGACACGAGTTCGCAGGAGTGATAGCAGCAACAGGCAAGGGTGTCACAAGCTGGAAGGAGGGCGATCGAGTTGTCGGAGGTGGAGGAGAATGGCCCACTGGTAAAGAACCGCCGACGAAAATTCACCCCAGATATAACTATCGCAAGATGGGATTCAGTGCCAATACACGCACCAGGGGTTATGCAGAATACACGGTGCTGGAGGACTGGGCACCGTTACCTATACCCGATGGTGTTCCCGACGAAGCGGCCGCATTAACCGAACCATGTGCGGTAGCAGTGCATGCCGTCCGCAGATCCTCGCTAAAACTCGGAGACAGCGTGGGAGTAATAGGAGCAGGACCAATAGGTCTATTGGCTATACAGGCTGCACGTGCAGCCGGAGCTTCACAGGTCATTGTTTCTGAGCCTGCGCCAGGACGCACAAATGCCGCAATGGCCGTAGGCGCAACAGAAGTGATCGACCCATTTGAGCAGGATCCCGTTGACCGCATGGTAGAACTGACAAGCGGTCAAGGACCTGAGGTGATATTTGACTGCGCGGGATTAAAAAATACCCTTCAACAGGCGTTCGACGCAGTGCAAAGAGATGGCCAAGTTGTACTCGTTGCAGTCCCGTGGGAGCCATTGCCACTTCTACCGGCAGAATGGATGGCCAGAGAAATTGACTTCCGATCCAGTTGGGGGAGTCTACCTGAAGAGTGGAAAATATCCTTGAACTTGCTGGCTGATGGTAAGATCTCGGCTTCGTCAATCATGTCCGATACAAGTACTATCGGTCTCGACGAGATACAGGAAACTTTTGAAGCACTGATGAGTCCGACAACTCAACTTCAGACGATCATCAAGATGTGAAGGAACATACGCGAAGAAGCCCCGGATTTCTCTGGGGCTTCCTCTAGTTCGGTTGCAATATGGAGGCGACGGGCGGATTCGAACCGCCGAATAGAGGTTTTGCAGACCCCCGCCTTAAGCCACTTGGCCACGTCGCCTTTTATATTTGATTATGACTCGATTATATAAATGGTGCCGAGGGCGGGACTCGAACCCGCACGTCCTTACGAACACTACGCCCTCAACGTAGCCTGTCTACCAATTTCAGCACCCCGGCAGGAGTGAGTATCACCACGAGCCACGTACCTGTATTCAATTCCCTCGCAAAAATATTATGGCAGGAGCGGAGGGATTCGAACCCCCGACCGCTGGTTTTGGAGACCAGTGCTCTAGCCAGACTGAGCTACGCTCCTGCGAGGAGCAAACAACGGGCAAAAAGAGAAAGACCGCTGATTACCCGCAGCACTCAATCATACCTTGATGAGTACTGACCGGACAAACAGCGGCCTGTCATTTTTTCTCTTATGGAGAGACAAAACGCTTAGAGTGCGTCGTCGTCCCTCTCACCTGTTCGAACTCGCACCACCTCAGATACGGGTGAGACGAATATCTTGCCATCACCTATCTGACCTTCTTCGCCTGTCTTCGAGGCCTCTAGAATGGCCGATATAATGGCATCTTTCATAGCGTCCGTCACCACTGTCGTGATGACCGTCTTGGGTAGAGCCGCTCGAGTCGTAGTGGCAGCACCTCTGCCGGTGAATACCTCCACGCCTTGCTGCGTACCCTTTCCCGTCACGTTCGAAACGTGATAGCCACCACACCCTGCATCAACCAGAGCTTCGACAACTACATTGACCCGTTCCGGTCGAATTACTGCTTCAATTTTAATCATGATCACCGTTCTCCAGCTACGTACCCGATTGTGTTATCAGGCACGTAGCTTGAATTTACGAATTACCTCTTCAGTCAGCGCCGTCGCCAACGTAGGCCCGCTCGCCGTGAAGGGCGATGTCGAGACCGGTATCTTCTTCAGTTTCATCAGCCCGGAGACCCAGACCAGGTATTACGTCAAGAATCTTAAGAATTACAAACGTCACGATAAATGAGTAGGCAATCGTTGCGAGGACTGCGATGACGTTGGTAACTAGCGCTTCGGTTTCACCATCTACAAGACCAATCCCACCTACTGCAAAGATACCTGTGGCGATTGCACCCCAGACTCCTCCAACACCGTGAACGGCTGCGACCTCAAGCGCGTCGTCAAAACCAAACTTGTGTCGAATGCGAACTGCATAAAAAGTCAGCACACCAGCCCCAAGTCCCACCGCTATCGAGCCCATGGGCCCAACGAAACCGGCAGCAGGAGTTATAGCAACAAGGCCGGCTACCGCTCCGGTAGCAGCTCCAACAGCACTCATCTTGCCTGTGTGAATGTTTCCGAGGATCAACCAGACAACCATCGCCGTCGCAGCAGCAGTGTTAGTAACCAGGAAGGCGCTAACGGCCAACCCGTCAGCGGCAAGTCCAGAACCAGCATTGAATCCAAACCATCCAAACCACAAGATTGCAGCGCCAATTACTACAAACGGAACATTATGCGGCTCAACACCACGGTCGACGTTACGCCTCTTACCCACAAGATACGCGGCAGCTATAGCAGCTACACCAGCATTAATGTGGACGACCGTGCCTCCAGCAAAGTCCAGAGCACCCATTTCAAATAGCCATCCATCTCCTGCCCACACCCAGTGAGCGATCGGCGCGTAAACAACCGTAACCCACACTACGAGAAATACCAGGTAGGTGGTGAATTTAAAGCGCTCGGCAAATGCGCCAGTAATAAGAGCCGGAGTGATGATTGCGAACATCATCTGGAACACTGCGAACAACATCGCATCCGGGTCGTCTGCAGCGACCCCCTTAAAGCCGACAAACTCGAGATTACCGATCAACGCTCCACCTGCGCCAAACGCGAGGCTGTATCCCCAGAGTACCCATACCACGCTCACCACTCCTATTGCAGCAAAACTGTACATGATCGTGCTGACCGCATTCTTCCCACGGACTAAACCACCGTAGAAAAACGCCAGACCAGGAGTCATGAACAGTACTAGCGCTGAAGCGGTAAGCATCCAAGCCACATTGCCAGAATCCATAATTAACTCTCTCCAAACTAGAACCATTTAACAAAATACAATGTGTAATCTATGCCATAGATGTTTCCGAAATGTTGCAGAGAGGTGACACGCTGGTTACACATCTAAATCGAGGAGTTTTTGTTACGTAAAGACTGTCCGAACCAAACGATATGGGTGATGATGTTCTCAATATGATTATCGATTCTCACTGTCACGCATGGGCCATGTGGCCTTACCTCCCCGCTGTACCAGACCCCAAAACTCACGGAACCGTCGAACAGCTCATACACCAGATGGATAGCAACGGAGTCGATCGAGCCACGATCGTCTGTGCCCAGATATTTCAGAATTTCAACAATAACGACTACGTAGCTAAAGCCCTAAAAAAATATCCTGAACGACTTGAACAGTTTGCGGACGTAGATTCAATGTGGTCAGACACCTATCACGTGCCAGGTGCCGCATCCAGACTTGAGAAAGCTATGGAACGCTGGCCAATGAAGGCATTCACACATTACGTCGCTGCCGAAGATGATGGCAGTTGGTTTAATTCAACGGATGGTATCGACTTCTTCAAGGTTGCGGAGCAAGCAGGGCTTATTGCCAGCATCGCAATGTCCCCACACCATCAACCAGAGTTGCGGAAAGTAGCGGAACGACATCCGGACCTCGACATACTATGTCATCATATGTCCGGTCTCCGGGCGCATGGCAATGATGCACGCGCCAACCTTAAGGTCGTGATCGAATCAAGTGAACTACCAAACATTTTCCTGAAACTATCAGGGTTTCATTATCTTACGAACACCGAGTGGAATTTTCCTTATTCTGATACCCACTGGGTTTACAAGGCATGCTACGAAGCGTTCGGTACAAATATGTGCTGGGGGTCAGATTTTCCAGTCGTAAAAAAATCTATGACACACCTCCAGTCTATCGAAGCGTTCCGAACTCATTGCGATTTCATCAGCGAACCTGACAAAAAAGCCATAATAGGGGGCACCTTAAAAGGCCTTTTAGACAGAACCCGTTCAGTAAACAAATAAACCGAATCGATCACCTACTGACGGCTTTTCTGCCAAAGGCGTATGAATGCGCCAAAAATAACATCGGTGACAGGATAATGATCAACATCGCGATCACCTGATGAACCCTTCCTATGGGTGTAATTGAAATTTCGTCAACCACAGATTCAACCAATTCTGCAGGTGAATCTGAAGCTTGCGCAGATTCGGCAAATTGATCAGTCTCAACTGACTCTGGCTCGACTTCACCCGATTCAGGGGGTCGGGTCAACAACCTGTAAGTCGGCGTTGGATCAGCGGATGGGGTTGGTGTCGGACCCGGTGTCGGTTGAATATAGGGGTCGGCCCCTATCGACTCGCGCCACTTATTCTCCAGTCCATGGATGTCAAATCCATAAACAGCACCAAGTGCGTCATCAATATCGATACCTGTCCCCAATACAGAAAGAAGCTCAGACATTTTTTCTGTGCCAAACTCATCAATCATGTACTTGACCACACTTCGACCCTGGCCATACGCGACCAGGGTTAAATTGGGATCACCAGGAAATGAACGCAGGCTTTTCAGGGGAATAAGACGATCTGTTCCTACAGCCCACTCCAGAAATCGCTCATACGAAATGGTTTGATCAAGGTTGCCGTACTCGGCCAATCCCTCATTCAGCCATAGCGGTACCGAACCCCGTGATCCTGCTGCTCTGGCAACTAGGATATGAGTCATCTCATGAGTAGCGGTTCCAACGTCTGAGCGACCGGCCAGCACAAGAACCACGCTCTCTGAATCGAACGCTTGCCCTTCGGTAATCAACTCACGACTACTGGCAAGACTTTTTGAGACCACTGACTCAATCATCTCAGCATTATTATTATATAAAACCATAACAATTGGAGTTTCTATTTCTGCACCCGTCACCTCTGCCATCAGTTCGAGTGACTCAATAGCCGCTTTTGCAAGTCGCTCGGCCCGTGTACGTACCGGACCGTGATACAAGATCGTTACTGTTCCAATGGTGACTTCATCCCAATCAAAACGAGCATCATCGAACCTCCAGGTCTCAGGCTCAGTAAAGTACGAATCACCGTTTTCATCAATGATCTCAAACCAGTACTTGATCATCGAGCCAGGAGGAATATATCGGTCATTGCTATTAGTTCGTTGAAACCACTCCCCATTTACCAACGGTCTATTTGACTGATCAAGATCAAGATAAGCATATTGCGTGGTGCCGCGACCTCCGACCTCAAAGGTGACCCGGATATCATCAATACGAATTTCCGACTGGATTTCGATTGTAAATGTCAGCCCGTCAGGAAACAGCGACTGCACACCTGAACCTGTAACCGTGAACCGTTCAGCACTTTGCGCATGCGCGTTCCTTAATTCTGTTTCGCCCAAGCCAACCAGAACTGCAATCGTCAAAAGAGCAATTAACCATCTCGAATAAAGGACATATAAAAGTATTACAGTTCGATTCAAAGAACTTCCCTATTTACAAATATTTGAATTGCCACTGATTACACAAGGCCAATCAATGGTTTAGACCAGAATTTCAACAAAGGATATGCTGGCTACGAGTTATTCACTACCAATTGCCCGCCAGGCATCAACAAATCGCCAAAT
>CAJWJL010000107.1:0-7520 GCA_913042135.1 uncultured Chloroflexota bacterium
CGAAGTACTCCAAAGCTATTAGTACGCGTTTAGATATTTCTGGAAAATCGCGGGCGTAATTTCCGCTGTTGGCGATCATTCACGAAGAGTTTTGGTCACTTCTAATAACGATCTTGAAATTGAAGAAGCAGTCGTAAACGCTTCTAAAATTTCGTTATCTGATTGGCGTAGTATCGAGCTATTTACGTGCATCAATGGGATCGGCCACTCGACGCTCGGCCATGGAATTGAAATCCCTGAATCGAGCAGGGAGTCGATAAACCTATCTGTATCTATCGGAGGATCAAGCTGCAATTCGAAGACGTTTGATCCGTGTTCGAACTGGCCGATTTTGACTCCAGGCAGTTCGTTGATCAGTGCAAATAGTGTTTTAGCTTTTGCCAGCGACTCGTCGAAACGCTCGACGAAACCATCCTGTCCGTTCATCGCTAGTGCGGTTGCTATATACGCCGAAGGCAGGCCTCCACCGAACATGCGACGATCGTGATACATGCCCTCGATGAACTCACGAGGGCCGGCCAGAATCGCTCCGAATGGCGATCCGAAATACTTCCATGTCGACACGTACACACTGTCGAACAGTTCGGTATATTTCTTGATTGCGATACCCGTAGCGGCCGACATCATGTACAGCCGTGCGCCGTCCAGGTGAACCGGAATTCCGGCTTCACGACAGAGCTTTGTCACTGAATCCAATTCGCTCCACGGTACTACCTGGCCCGCCTGACGCCTCACCGGACTTTCTATCGATACGGCGCCAATAGAATTCAGCACTCGCCCAGTTACTGACAGAACGATTGCTTTCTGAAGCTCTTCGGCTGTGAAGTACGGTTTTCCAGCGGCCAATGGAATGCTGCTTAGGCCGCTGAGCCTCGTCAGGGCATCTCCTGCATCCTGGTAGATGTGACTTTGCTCTTGGAGCACAACTCGTGCTTTGGTACGGCTGTGTCGACGCAGAGCAAGATGATTCGCTAGCGTACCGGTTGGCATCCATATTGCGGCCTCTTTGCCGAGTTCATCGGCCATGTGATGCTCAAACGACTCAACGTTTCCACCCAACGAATAGATGTCAGGGTGAAGCTCGCCTCCTTCATGCAACGCAGTGAGCCGTTCGATGATCGCCCGAGGTGTTTGAGGTTCTCCGTCGCCTGAAAACACAACTGAGTTAGGACTAGACATCAACCGGGCTCGCTTGGCAGCAGAATCTAGTATTTCGGTCGTGGTATTCATCGTCAATCAACCGTCTTTGCGTGTTGCTGAGTTTAGTGGTTTTACGCTGTCCAGGGATTAGTCGGTGGAGTCGACGTCCAGTCATCGCGTGACCGTGCGTTTTTGTCCCACACAACCTGCCCATCCTTGATTGTCATTTGGCACACGATTCGTTTGTTAGTTCGGAACGCCCTGCTGCCGGATCCATTGTCGGTAAGACCGAAGTCGCCTTCAGCGACTTCCAATACAGCGATATCGGCAAAAGCGGTTTGCCCAATGTTGCCTAGCTCGGGATGGCCGATGGTTTGCGCCGGGATCCAGGTCGAACGAGTGATGATGTCTGGCAGATCCATGCCCAGTGCCATCAATTTGGTCATCGTTTCGGGCATTGTGCCTTGATTCACCAGGATGCTAGACGTGTGCATGTCGGTCGAAACAGTGTCGGGCGGGAATCCCTGTTCAATGGCGTGCTTGGCAATTCGGAACGAGAAACTTCCCGCTCCGTGCCCAACATCAAATTTGACTCCTCGTTCTCGAGCTTCGAAGAAGTACGGTTTCACCTTGTCATTGGAGTCGATCATTGGCTTGTCGAATCCGTAACAGTGGGTGGTCATATCACCGGGGCGGAGGTGCTCTAACAACATTTCGTTGTTTGGGCGAGATTTGATTGGAGCCTGATCGACCATAACGAAGACGCCAGCGTTTTTGGCGGCCTGCACACCCCGATCTAACGGTTGCCAGCCGGGCCCACGATAATGGGCGACTTTTACTCCAACGATGCGATCTGGACGTTGAGCGATTTTCGCTGACGCAAGGTCAACCGACATTCCTTCAAGATCCTGCTCAGGCAACCCAACCATTCCTTCACCTGCGATGTTCAGTAAGGCAAACACATTTGTCTTGGCGCTCGAGATTATTTTCTCGTCAAAATCATCGAAAGTTAGGTGCCCTGATCCGCCCACATCGACTGCAGTTGTGGTGCCTTCTGGTAAGCAGTGTGCATCGGGATGAACGGCCGCTACATACCCGTAAAAATGAGCATGTAAGTCAATCAGACCAGGTGTAACGATAAGTCCGGTAACGTCCGCAACCGTTTTGGCGAGGTCTGGCGAAATATCCTTATCGACAAGCGCGATGAATCGCCCCACAACCGCCACGTCGAACAATCCATCGACGTTGTTTGCGGGGTCTATAACACGCCCGCCTTTAAGGAGTAAATCGTACTTTGCGAATGCCCTGATTGCCGTTGCCAAGAGAACCTCAAAATCATACTAGGAAATTATGTGATTTATTAATTCGATACTCTGCGACATATTAGTCTTGCTGAGGTAATTAAGGCAGGTTCTGCGGACGAAATTTACCAAATAACGACGATGTTTTAGGGTAATTTCTCAAAATTTCCTGCATCGGAATCCGTAACGGTATTCCGCGTAGTTATTGAGATCGGACTAAATACGAAAATGGTACGCCTTGATGCGATGAGTTATGACGGAAAATCGCCTCGTGAATTCCACGGCTTATTTAGCGTGGAAGAAAGTGTCGATCGCGCTTAGCGAAAAATAGGCAGTTCAGGCAATTCCCAGCGTTTGAACAGATATTGACTGGTTTTTGGCAACTAGCCGCGCATACAAGAGCGTTATGGAGCGTATTAGTGAGGCTAACATGGGGCGGAATCAATAAACATTTAAGTGCAATCTGAGGTTCAAATGGCGGCCGAGCAAACAACTGAACGGATTTACGATCTCCTTCTCAAAGGCGGCCGCGTTATCGACCCCGCAAACAACGTCGATGGATTGTTCGACGTGGCGGTTGTGGGGCGATTCATCGCGCTTGTCGATAAGGATATTTCGCCAGACCTCGCCAAAACGGTTGCGGACGTCAGCAAACACGTGGTTACGCCGGGTCTTATCGATATTCATGCACACTTTTTTGGGATCAAAGGGGGCGTGCTTCCTGACGCACATTGCCTGCCACAAGGCACAACGACTGGTGTTGATGCCGGTGGTTCAGGGCATCGAACGTTTGATGAATTCAACGACACGATCATCACCCAATCGCTCATGAATGTATTCGCACTGATCAACATCGTCGGCAAAGGGATGATTGGCGAACCCGAACAAGATCTCGAAGATATGGATGCCGAACTAACAGCCGCAAAAATCAATCAACGCCCCGACCGAATAGTCGGGGTAAAAGTCGCCCACTATATGGGGCCGGGATGGGAGCCGCTCGATCGCGGCCTTGAAGCCGCTGGAGATGGTGATGTATTTTTGATGGTCGATCAGTCACCGATTCATGCCCGTCCAATGAAAGAAATGATGCTCGATCACCTTCGCCCAGGCGATATGGTGACTCACTGTTACGCGCTCAGCAAACCAATGACTGATGCCGACGACAAAGTTAAGGCGTATTTCTTTGAAGCGAGGGACCGCGGCGTGAAGTTCGATGTCGGACACGGCTCTGGAAGTTTCTCGTTCCGCATCGCCAAAGCTGCTATAGAACAGGGGCTTCTGCCGGATACTGTTTCTACCGATATGCATGAGCCAAGCATCATGTTCAATCAGGCGACCATGCCCGAAACGATGACCAAGTTACTAGCATTAGGTATGGATTTGGCTGACATCGTGAAGAGGTCTACATGGGATCCGGCAGTGGCGATTGGTCACCCGGAACTCGGAAATCTGGGGCAAACAGCGCTCGCCGATATCGCAGTGCTCGAAATTGCTGAAGGTGATTTTGGGTTGACCGACAATGGAACTGGCCATCGGGTTTTTCCGACTGCCAAACGAATCGTGTGCCAGATGACGGTCATGGGCGGCAGAGTTGTTTGGGATAAGAACGGTAAATCACGGGAAAGCTGGACAGCCACCCCGCCAACAAATCCGGCGCTGGCTTAGGCATCGAGTCCTTAGCCAAGAGTTGAAGTCTCGGCGAGATTAGCAAAAATTTCATCACCGGAGTACTAAACCTGCAGGGCAACCAAAAAGACCTGCCGATCTAGCACTCCGGTGATGAAATATTAACCGAGCACTTCGGCTAATCTGGCTCCCAGAACGGGGCCTTCGCCGGGCTGAAGATTTATCGGATTGACTGACATCGCATCTTCATTGGCGTCATATGTCATGAACACTCGCGGCTCACCATCGAGTAGCCGCTGAAGCAGTTCTTTAGGATTGCGGCCCGATTCACTTGACTTCAGCCCGATCACAAGCGTCGGCACGTGGTATTTCGACGCTGTTAGCTTGATCGACATATCTACCCCCCGCACGTTCTTCAGCTTTTCCTGAATCGGTGCCAGAGTCTCTCGATACTCAGCGAACTGAGCTTCGTCATCGGACTCCATGAACAGCTTCAACGCTGTGTACAAACCAATCATTTCGTCCTTGGTCACCTTTTGGGGTCGACCGATCGAATGGTTCGGAGCCGTATTCAAAATCGCTGCTTCAATCAAGTCTCCCCTTCCGAACAGAAGGCCCGTGCCCTGCGGACCACGAATGTACTTTCCACCAGACATCGTTACGAGGTCAGCGCCATCATCGATATATTGTCGTAAATTTGATTTCGGCGGCAACATAGCCGCGGCGTCAACGATAACCGGCACGCCGCGCGCATGAGCGATTTCGGAGACTTCGTTCAATGTCAGACCATTGGTTAGTACGCCAGGACCGAACAAATACGCGACAGCAGCGGTATAGTCGTTGATCGCAAGATCAAGTTCTTCAGCTAAGCAACCGTTTACCGAACCAGCTTCATTGAACTTTGCGCCAGCGAATGTGTACATATCGCTGTATCCACCACGATGAATTTTCTGAATTGCGAGTTCGTTTTTCATTCCGGTGGTGTTCGGCAGTTGCCGAACAAAACCCACGTTTTTTCCGGTCATACATGCAGCAATCGAAAGCACGACGCCACCGGCTGCTCCACTAACAACCATGCCACCTTCGGCACCAGTGACTTGCGCAATATACTCACCGACTTTTTCATTGAGCTCGACTAGCCCGACAAACGAAGTTGAAGCCATAGCCATAGCCTCGATTACCTCAGGTCTCGGCATAGAACCACCGAACGACGTAATTGTTCCGGCGGCGTGAATTACGGGTTTGATTCCGAGTTCTTCATAAACACGGTTATTAGTGGTCACGTTTCAAATCTTTCGGTTTTCTATACGGCCTGTATACCTTCGCCTGCCATAATGCCGGTGCACTCGGAATTTTCGACAACCAATTGGCCGTTCACGAGCACGTGTGGGATTCCTATGGGATGCATCATTGGGTCTTCGAAGGAAGAAAGGTCATTGATCATTTCTGGGTCGAATATACAAATATCGGCGCGGAACCCCTCTCGGATTTCACCGCGTTCAGCGAGTCCGAAACGTCGTGCAGGGTTTTGCGCCAATCGCTGTACAAGCTGCTCGACCGGATATCCATACCTGCGACGGAGTCGGCCCATTATTCGAGGAAAGGTGCCCCAGGCACGAGGGTGCTGAAGGCCGCCAACTGGAATTGCATCGGAACCAACCATGTAGTCGGGCCGGTCCAAAAGACTCATAACGTCTTCTTCAACAGCACGCCATAGGCGACCACTGCCCGGCGGCACTCCACGAAGTCCGCAAGAAAAACGCTCTTCGAACATCACTTCACAGATCATCTGTTCGATCGACGAACCCCGCTCAGCGGCAACATCTCCGAAAGTCATACCCTCATAATGCCGGTTTTTTTTCGACGCTATCCAGGTCCAGCTGTAGTTGTGCAATACCGAGGAATCTTTTGATTCGAGTTCGCGCACTAACATCGCCTTGGTTTCTCTATCAGCCAGTCGACTCAGAGCAGCTTCAGTACCACCTTCGTGGAACCAGCTTGGGAAGTGAGATAGAGGGTGCCCTGAGCCGACCGGATAAGGGTACAACTCAAGAGTTACATCAACACCATCATCTTTAGCTCGCTCGATCGGTTCCATAATTTCGTCGATACGACCTGCGTTGTCCGCGCTCGTTCGATAGTGCTCGATGTGAACCTTCACACCAGAACGTCGGCCGATCTCCAGCGCTTCCTCAACACCACCACCGAAATATGCACGATCGACATTGTGATTACGTGTGTGGATCGAAAACGCCTTGTCGTATCTGGCTGCGATTTTACATAGCTCTACTAGTTCTCGTGAATCGGAGAACGAATTCGGGTAGTACGAAAGGCCAGTTGCGAATCCACATGCACCCTGCTCGAAAGATTCTTCCATTGTTCGAATTGCGAGCTGAAGCACTTCGCCCCGCAGCGGAACATCTTCCATCCCCGCTGCACCCAAACGAATCGGGCCGTGCCCCAGAAACATCGCCACGTTCGGAGCCGTTTTGTGGTGATAATTACTTAGAGCAGAGCCTATCGACGACATATCGAGATCTTCTGGCGGTAGGCCAAGAAGTCCTGATAGATACTGTCGATACATCAGGTACTCTTTACGTTGCAGTGGAGCGTACGTTAGCCCATCAGGGCCAACTATCTCAGTAGTGATACCTTGCCGTACACCTTCAGCATGCTGACCGTCGTTAAGCAGTGCTCCATCGGAGTGAGCATGCGTATCGATGAAGCCAGGGGAAACGACGTGGCCTGATGCATCGATACGTTTCGGAGCTTCGGTCGCGCTCAAATCGCCAATTGCAATTATCTTAGTACCGATGATTCCGATGGAATTTTCAGTTCTGGGTGCTCCAGTACCATCGACAACCATTCCATTTTCGATTATTACGTCAAACTGCAAAACTGTTGCTCGCTCTTTCAGCAGTCGAATTAGTCCAACTGGTTAAGTCGTGGATCGAGTCTGTCGCGAAGCCAATCACCGAGGAAATTGAATGACATCACGATCAGGAAGATCGCTACGCCAGGCATGATCGACATCCACCAAGTGGTTGTCAGGAATTTCTGCCCTTGAGCAATCATCAAACCCCACGTAGGCACCGATGCTGGAACACCGACTCCTAAGAAACTCAATCCGGCTTCAGCGATGATCATCGAGCCTGTTCGGAGTGTGGTTATCACGATGACCACGTGCATCACGTTCGGAAGTAGATGACGCACAATAACCCGAAAATCTGAGGCGTTCATCACGCGGGACATTTGGACGTATTCTCTTCCCCTCAACGAAAGAACTTCACCACGAATATTTCTTGAACCTGCCGACCACGAACTTACAGCGAGCAATGCCATCACCATGCCTAAGCTTGGGCCGACACTAATCGCCACGATTAACGCAATTAACAAGAACGGCAAAGACGACCAAAGATCCACGAGCCGCATTAGGATTTCATCGACCATCCC
>CAJWJL010000108.1:0-7371 GCA_913042135.1 uncultured Chloroflexota bacterium
AGAGCATCTCCGTACGCGATTGCTTCGTCCACAAGCGGGTCATACTGTGCGGCGATGATTGTTGCATCAGGAAGCCCCGACAGGTCGGAGGCTCTGATCAGGGCAGCATAGGGGTTTGAGCGGTCTTCACCCGTGCCAGTGTACTGATTCCAGAACCAGATCATGGCTTCGCGTGTGAGCCCATATCCTTCGGCACACTCAATATATGACTGTCTATCGAAGTCGAAGTCGATAACAGGGCAGAAGAGGACTTGGTGGGATATGGTTGGTCCACCCAAATCGCGTGCCATCATCGAAACAGCACCAGACAGGTTCCCACCTGCAGAGGTACCGGTCGTGGCAACCCGACTTCCGTCAATGCCGAGCGAATCTGAGTTATCGACAGCCCACTTTGTTGCCTCGTAGCAATCCTCTACCGCTCCAGGAAACCTTGTTTCTGGTGCCAATCGGTAATCGACGGAAACAACAACCGCGTCCACACGCGAGCATGTTCCTCTCGCTGTAGTGTCCTCCGCATCAAGATCTCCGATGACCCATCCCCCACCATGAAATAACATCACTAGGGGATGGCCTTCGTCCTCATCTGGTCTATAGATCCTGATCGGAACATCACCTGTCGGTCCAGGGAAGGAGCTATCTTCGACGGAGCCGACCGGCTCCACCTCCGCGTCGATGGAAGATCGGCCTATACGGGCGTTAGCTCTCGCCTCTTCAGGAGTGATATCCGTCACTGGCGGGAACCCCATTGCCGCCGCCTGCTCGAGGGCATCCGCGACCTGAGGGTGTAATGGCATGAGTGACCTCCCGGACTTCTGGATTTGCTAACTCATGGCACTTTACCCGAAAGCTCTGATCTGTGAACAACAGATTTAGGCTGATTTCAATAACGGTCGATCTTGTGCCTGAATTTGACGAGGTTTTTAAGGGTGGAGGTATTTACGCTGCCTGGAAGGGCCTGAAGTTATCGCTGACAATCAACTCAGGTTCTGTGATTGTCTGGACATCTTCCGGTGACCAGCCTTGTGCAGCTTCCATCAAAAAGAGCCCTTGGGTTGTGACTTTGATGACAGCTATGTCGGTGACGATATCGTCAACGCAGTTTGGAGCGGTCAGGGGAAAGCTGCACTGGTTAACTATCTTGGGCTTATTGTCACGGGTTGTGTGCTCCATCGCCACGATCACCCGCTTTGCATTGGTCGCAAGGTCCATTCCTCCACCGATGCTGCCAATGCCTCGTTTCGGGATCATCCAGTTGGCGAGATCGCCTTTACCGGAGACCTGCAGTCCGCCGAGGACGGTGACATCGATATGTCCGCCTCGAATTAATCCGAAAGATTCTACGGAGTCGAAGAATGCCATGCCGGGAACAAGCTTAGGGAAGTTGCCGCCAGCATCCATAATGTTCGGATCACCGTCGAGTTTTGTGTCCATTTCTGAAAAGCCGAGAATTCCGTTTTCGGCGTGATATCGAAGCTCAACACCTTCCGGCAGCAGGTTAGAGCAGAGCGCCGGAATTCCTATTCCTAGGTTTACGATTCCACCATCTGGCAGATCAAGTGCAGCTCGGCGGGCTATATCTGTGCGTGAAAGGCGCGGGGCAGGATCGGTTGTCATGGATACGGATCTCCCGCTTTTCGCTGCACGATTCGATCTACATACGCTCCCAACGTGCCAACGCGTTCGGCATCGATACCACCCGGCTCTACGATCTCGTCAACCTCGGCAATGGTGATTTTTGCAGCTGTCGCCATCGCTGGTCCGAATGCCCGGCTCGTCCCGACGTATTGCAGATTGCCATGAGTATCGGCTTTTTGGGCACGAACAAACGCATAGTCTCCGGGTAGGGCTTGTTCGAGCAGATATGTCCGACCTTGGAATTCTCTACTTTCCTTACCTTCAGCTACCGATGTGCCAACTCCAGTCGGTGTGTAGAACGCCGGAATACCAGCACCGGCGGCACGAATCTGTTCGATCAAAGTACCCTGCGGGACTATTTCGACCTCCGCTTTACCCTCACGCCATGCCTTTTCAATCTCACTTAGCGGATTGGTCGTACCGGGAACGGGGAATGAGCAGATGATCTTACTGGCCTGATTACTGGCGAAGAACATTCCCTGGTCGACGGGTTTCGGATCATCAGGACCTTCTCGCCACCCGTAGTGTGTTGTTGCTGAAATACCGGCGACATTGCCGATGATGGTCAGATTGCTTACACCCAGATCACGCAAGGCTAGCATGAGCCGAGTCGGCTGACCGCCTGCACCACCAAAACCGCCGATCATAATCGATGCCCCGTTGGGGATGTCGGCTACGGCATCTTTGAAGTTATCGATTGTTTTGTTATTGGGCATTGCCTGATGATAGCTCACTGCTTAAAACGATAACGTCACGTCAGCAGAACTGCTTAGAGTTACTACGCCTGGAGGGCCACTCCATTGCAATTCATAACCACCTACAAGTACATCATGCGCGTTATCAGGAGTCACACCATTCACAGCTTGTGACAGTGTCGAGCAGTAGATACGGGCTCGTTGGATTAAATTATCAAACATGTCTTTGCAAAACCCCGTCGGCTGAGATATTCGACTGTCAAGAGATTTCAGATAATCAGCCTGAAGCAGTTTGACTGCATTAGCGGCAAAAAAAACATTAACTTCATGGCCATCTGATGTCGCCTGGGTCGCGCAGGCAAGTGCAACTAAAGACTTCATAGGATCGATGTCTGGATCAGTCGAGATCATTACAAAAAATGTTTTACTCAAAATTTATCTCCCAATTGCTATTCACTCCCGTTGATACGCCAATCGTAATTCGATGAGGACATCACCACCGTGGTTTTTTGTAATTTGGGAAATTGATTGTTCTCTCGTTTTTGGGCCCCAAAGATTTTGCGCCTGGATCTATAGAGAAAATCAGTTCTTGCCTGTTAGATCGTGTGCCTGTTTTAAACTGTTCATGGCGCTCAGATAATGCTTCTTCATCTATCTCTATTCCTAGCCCTGGGGTGTCAGGTACTTCCATAAAACCGTCCTTGAATTGAAGTTTGCCTCCCTTGATGACATCTTCATCAGTATCAGTCCACGGGTAATGGGTGTCAGCCGGGAAATTGAGTTCAGGAGTTGCAGCGCAGGCATGCAACATTGCTGCCTGAGATACGCCAAGTGCATTGTTAGAATGTCCTGATAAACCCCAACCCATCACACGACAAAGAACACCCGTTTCTTTGTATGCCAATATGCCGCCCCAGTGGTGGTGATCACCCAGAATCACATCAATGCCTTCGAGTTTTGTGTTTGGTTTGACGTGTGCGAAGGCAGAGACGCACATATTTGATGCCGTTGGTATGTCTGTGTACTTTTTCAATTCGGCATGATCTGCAATCGAATCGGTGGGATCTTCAAGATATTGTGGGTCGTACTCTTCGATTGCTTTTGCTACACGAATTGACGTTTCAACGGTCCAGACAGCGTTAGGGTCTATGCGGATTTCATAGCCGTCCTTTTTAGGAAAGCGCTTTCTTAACAGCCGAAAAGTTTCGATGTCGGTATCCGGTTCAAAAAATCCGCCCTTTATCTTGAGAGCCTTAAAGCCATACTTGTTTACGAATTCTTCGGCCTGGCGAACAAAACCTTCAGGATCTAAGGCTTCTCCTGTAGCGACTTCGCCTTTCCTGTTTTCATCTGCAAACTTGTAAAAAAGATACGCCGCCCACTCCACTCGATCACGCGCCCTGCCCCCGATATAGTCACATACCGGCAGTTCTGCATGCTTGGCCGCAGCATCAAGCATTGCGGTTTCTACGGCGGCCCATGCTCTTGGCGACCCCTTCCATTTAAGTCTTGCTAACGTCATTTGGCGGGGATCATGTCCTTCGATCCAAGAGCGGTTATTTTCTATTTCTGCATTGATATCGCCATGGGTTTCACCTGCTCCTGTATATCCGTCGGTTGTTTCGATTTGGACTATCGTTCGTATCCTGTATGACTCATGGACCCCGGTGCTGTTCAGGAGTGGCTGGTCGTGCATAGCAACAGGAGTGGCTTTGAATTTAGAAATCTTCATTTTGATCCCTTTGGTTGAACTTTCTTCATCGTATTTTCGATTCGACCTTCTCCATTCAAGTTGAATTCCTTCGCGAGAAGTTCGTATGAACGTTGGCGTTCAGCATAGTCGTGCGTGATGGTGAGCACGATCACATCGTCGGTCTCATATTGATCAGCTAAATTTCTTATTTTTTCCTTGACCGTCTTTGGGTCGCCTTCGATTGACTTAGCACGCTGGTGTTCAATGAATTCTTCATCTGTCTTGTTGAAGTTCATCGCCTTGATTTCATCGACGGATGGTACGCCTTTCATTTCTTGGCCTTTATCTCGCATCAAGCGCATTACATGGCGGCACGTTGCAAGGTCATGTGCGCGTTCCACCGTGTCAGCCGTGATGGCAGATATGCCGATGTTGACTCGTGGCTTATCGAACCACTTTGACGGTTCAAAGTTATCACGATACCACTTCACGTATTCCGGTCCCCCATCTTGGGAGATGAAATGGGCGAACGAGAGCGGCAGACCCAGTTTCGCAGCAATACTTACGCTCCCCATCGATGAACTCAGAAGCCATGGGACCGGCCAATTTGGAGCGGCTGGCATTGCGCGGAGGTTACTGAATGGGTGGTCATCAGGGAACGTTTCGCTAAGGTATCGCATTAGGTCGTGGACCTGCTGAGGGTATTTTTCAATCGGATATGTGTTTGGCCCTGGCTGCAGTGCAAAGCTGGCTATTTGGTCAGAGCCAGGTGCCCGTCCAAGACCCATGTCCACACGCTCTGGAGCCAGCGCCTCAAGCATACGGAAAATCTCGGCTACCTTGAGTGGGCTATAGTGTGAAAGCATTACGCCGCCAGAACCAATCCGGATGTTTTTTGTTTGTGAGCTTATGGCTGCGAGCAGGATTTCCGGACTGGCATCCGCTAGTGTGCCGGAGCTGTGATGTTCCGCCAACCAATAGCGAGTGTAGCCCCACTTATCGGCCACAACTGCAAGGTCCATTGTTGCTTGAATTGCTTCGTGTGCGGTTTTGCCGATGCTTATCGGAGATTGATCAAGGATGGAGAGTTTCATGTGTGGTTAACGTGAGCTTCGTATTATCAGTTTGGCGGTGGTATTTTCATCAACTTGTTTCCGGTCGAGTGCAATGAAATGTTGGGAGTTTTGCATCCAAGAGTCTAGTTGATCACAGTAGTTAACACTGCCTGGGTTTCCCGATTGGCCTGCTGCATCGACTGCCCAAAGTCCCGGCGGATCATCAGAGAGATCGGCGACCAGTCGGTAATTTGCACCCATCACTGCTAAATAGTTGGGATCAAACCCGGTGTTTGAAACGGTGATTCCGCTACCGCCTACACCTTGCCCCCCTCGACTGAGTCGGTTGAAAATTTGTCCCAGTTCTGAAAGAGGGTGGTGGAGGTGGACTTTATGTATTGCGCCCCAATTCCACTTAGATTTATCTTGACCTGCATCTTTGTAGAGGTCATCGATTGTTTTTTCCATTGCTCGATGAGCTGCTTTGGCTCGTTCGCCTGGGGAGAACCAATCGTAGGGGTCTTCCGTGATAAGTTGCGTCGACAATCCACTTGCGGCTCCGGCCATAAGCGGCACTAAATTCGCGGGAAATCGTGCAGCGGCCACTTCTTTTGTCCAGTTAGCGAAAAAAACCTCGAAAAGAGATGCCCCCACGCTATCCGTAGACATTCTTCCGTCCCAGTTTTTGAGAATGCTAATTTCTGCGTCTAGATTGTTCTCATTGGTATTTTCCAGGAGTTTTAGCAAACAGGGAATGGTATCGACTGCTCGTGGCGCAACGACGTCCATCTGCATCTCAGTAACGCTTTCACGGGTGTGGACTGATTCAGATTCGATCATCTCTCGTATCCGCTGCGCCCTGTATCCGCTGCTCCAAACTCCGGACAATGGATATGGGAAGTCTTCGGGAGCTGTTCGATTATTTGCAGACCTGATCCATCCGTTTGGCGGATCGGTGATCGACGGCATTTCTTCGAATGGGATAGTTTTGTTCCATTGATGTTCCGGATCCCACCCGTGTCGGTATCCACGATTCCAATCATTTTTAATTGGTAGCCTGCCACTCGCTTGATAACCGATATGTCCTTTAGAATCGGCGAACGCGAAGCTAAATGTTGGAACGATCCAGGGTCGAAGCGCTTCTCGAAACTGATCAGCACTGTTGGCACGGTTCATATCCAACATGCTTGATATTTCATCACAGGGGTCTTCACCCATCCATCGCAGTGAAACAGGTCCAGTGTGAGACGCAGCTTCGGGAATAATGTCATCAACTATGGGGCCGTTTCTTGTTCGGCGAACTGTTTGTGTGACCGGACTTTCACCTTTAATGTTGATCGTTGCCGTGGTTTGAGCTGCTTGTTCCCACTGTCCGTCGTAGAGGTAGTAACCAGGTTTCTCAGGGTTTTCTGTTTCCTTATATAGATCCCTTTGAGCACATATGTTGTTGGTTAATCCCCATGCAACTTTTTCGTTGCGACCAAATAGCAGTCCGGGTACTCCAGCGTAGCCTGTTCCTGCCACGTTGAACCCTGCGCCAGAGAGATGAGCTTCGTACCAACAGGAGATGCTTCCAAAGGCAATATGAGGATCACTGGCGACTAGAGGGAGTCCAGAGGCAGTGAGTTGTCCAGAGATCGTCCAGTTGTTGCTTCCCTGTCCTTCGGATGAGTCACTTACAGTTTGGCCTACTCTGCCGGTGCTCGAACGTCCGGAGGGATACATTCCTTTTGCAAGAATGCTTTCATTTTCTGCTTCGCCGGTTAGAAACGCTGCATAAAGATTGTCGTCGTCAAGAGTTTGCATTGCTAGTTCGGGAATCACAATTACTGGAAGACGTGCGGTTAGGTACCAACGAAGTTCGCCCCAAATAGCGATCGAATCCGTGGGGCTCCATGGTTCTGGTGTGTAATCGAGGAGGTCGAATTCAATTGGTAACAGATCGGTGGACTCGATCATGAACGTGTTAATTCCATGGGAAAATGCATCGAGGCGCGTGCTTGTCTTAGCTGACATTCTGCGTACTTCTGCTTCGGCCAATTGAGTCATTCCGACTATATGAGAAATTGTATCCGTTTCGAGAGCTGATGGTCCTAAAACTTCAGAGAGTCGTCCCATTGCCTTTCGTCGCAGGTAGTCAAGTTGCCACAGCCGATCTTGTGCCATTGCGTATCCATATCCGAAGAATAGATCTTCGTCTTGTTCGGCGTAAATGTGTGGGATGCCCCATTTGTCTCTGAGGATTTCGGCGTCAACTGTTGATGTTCTCACCCCTCTTGAGGATGGCACTCGA
>CAJWJL010000109.1:0-7338 GCA_913042135.1 uncultured Chloroflexota bacterium
TTCGAGTCCTTCCGGGCCCACCATTTTTGTTACTTAGCTTCAGTTAGTTATGACTCCCTCATGGTCGTGATTACTGGCGTCACTTAATCCAACGTGACTAAATCGTGACCGAAAGGTGTCTTCAGTGTACTGGTCCCGCAAAACTGAGTATTGGACGTAGCCAGATCCCGGTGGCAGCCTTGTCATCGCTTGATCTACCCGCGCAGTCAGTTAATTATGGGTTGTGCAGCCCTAGAATCGTGCCAACAAATATGTCGTTGTATCCGCCTTGATCAAGCAACTCCAACAAAGATACACAGCCCGGAGGAATAATTGAATTCCCCCGGGCTGTTTGTCGGTTTACTTCTTCAATCGTGTCCAAACAGCATTGTATAGTTCCTGAGTTTCCTGATCACAGACCGCAATAAACGTGGGGGCTGGCGCGTCTGCTGGCGGGTTAGTTTCTGGAGAGACTTGCAGGGCTGCTTCCAAGAAAGGCTTAACGCCTTTAACACCTGCCGTATACTGAGCATAGTTAGTCACTGCCGCTGCGTTTTCCGGTACAAGCAGGAAATCCATGAATTTCAATGCCGAGGCACGGTTTGGCGCATCCTTCAAAAGCACTACATTATCCATCCAGGCAACGAAACCTTGCCGTGGATAGGAATATTCTATATTTGCACCTTCTACTCGCGCCTTAGCTGAAAAACCGTTCCAGATCTGTCCAGCGGCCGCATCGCCTGAAACCAGCACATCCTTTGCAGCGTCTGATAAGAAGGATGCCCAGTGAGTTTTTGCTTCTTGCAGCATTGCGTCTAGAGCCTTCAAGTGATCGCGATCGGAAGAACATTGGGGGAGGCCCAAATGCAACTGCGCCATCAAAATTACTTCACCCTGGCTGTCGAGCATATTTATCTTGCCTCTGAGCTCCGCAGGTGGATTAAATAGAATATCAGTTGTTCTAATGTCACCGCCATATATGTCGCGGTTCACAGAAAAACTAGTGGAGCCCCATTGATAGGGAATTGAATGTTTTCGACCAGGATCAAAAGAAACATCGACCCATTGTTCTTGAATGTTGTTGAAATTTTTCAGCTCACTCCGATCAAAGGTATCGAGCATGCCTTCACCGATCATAATCTCAACCATATAGTCTCCCGGGACGGCAACATCGTATGAACCGAGAGCACCCGCTTTTAATGTTGCAAGCATGGCCTCGTTAGAATCAAAGGTATCCATGGTTACTTCAATTCCGGTTTCGGCGGTGAACTTATCCAACAGCTCTTGTGGTATATACTCAAACCAGTGATAAATCGAAAGCTTTTCCTGCGCTTGCGCGACTCCAGACGCCAGTGTCAGTGCGAATGCTGTAACCAGCACTCTCAGTAGATTTTTCATAATCAAATATCCTCCTAGTTGTTTATTGAATTAACTTCCTTGACATCGACACATAAATGGTTACTAACGCCCTGCTTTATTGCCACTTTTTCCTACAAAAAAAGAGGCCGTTACTAACAAAATTGAGACCAATAACAGTAACGTAGACAACGCCATGATATTGGGTTTAATGCCTTGTTTAACTGATCCAAAAATTGCTGTTGGCAATGTTTCTATTCCCGCTCCTTTGACGAAATTTGTAATTATAAAGTCATCTAAAGAAATAATGAAAGCAAGCAAAAACCCAGAAAGAATGCCCGGCGCCATCAGCGGTAACAGAATTCTCCAAAAGGCTTGCGCCTTGCTTGCATAGAGATCGAGTGCAGCTTGTTCATAAAAACTCTCAATACCATCCAGCCTCGCTGCAATGGGCAAATATGCAAATGGGATACAGAATACGATATGCGCGACTAGGATTGACGCATAACCTCGTGTAAATCCTATTGTGCTAAAAAAAATCAAGGTGGCAACTGCTGTAACGATTTCCGGCACCATCAATGGTAAGCTGATCAGTGCAAAACTTGCGGGTTTGCCGCGGAAAGAGCCGCCACGAATCATGCCGACTGCTGCAGAGGTTGCAAGTACGGTTGATGTAATCGCAGCCATAGTCGCGATGGACAACGAATTCCAAGCGGCGGTTTTGAATTTTGAAGCCTCAAGTCCAAAGAATACATCCTCGTACCATCGTAGACTGAAACCACCCCAGAGCGTAATAGATCTCGAGTCATTGAAACTGTAGATCATCACGATCACTAATGGTGCATAGAGCAACATGAGGCAAAGAATCGTGATTGGCAAGAAGCCTGGGAACCGACGAATTTCCGAACTAGATTGCGCCATCTCAACTATATTTTGATTCGGTGCGCGATTGTTGACGCGCATAGGCCATCAGCACAATCAACACCAAGGTAAGTAAGATCATTGATGTCGCGGCGCCAAACGGCCAGTTACCGGCATTTCCCTTGAACTGTTCTTCGATAAGGGAACCGATCATGAAATGCTTCGCGCCACCAAGAAGGTCAGGGGCCAGGAATGCGCCAAGGCTGGGAACAAATACTAGTATGCATCCGGCGATGATCCCGGGCTTTACCGACGGCAGCAGGATATACCGTAAAGTCGTCCAGCGATTGGCATAAAGATCCCACGCAGCTTCTGATAAGACAAAGTTGTATCTCTCAACAGAAGCATAGATTGGCAGTACCATGAAGGGCAGGTAAGAATAGAACAGCCCTAACTGGATTGCGAGATTTGTATTAATCAAATGAATTGGGCTGTCTAGGATCCCAAAAGAGATAAGCCACTGATTAAGTGGGCCTGAATCCCGGATCAGGAATTTCAACGATACTGTGCGAATTAATAAGTTTACCCAGTAAGGAATCGTTACGAGAAACAGCCAAATAGATCGGGTCTGGATTGGTCGTGTCGCGATGAAATACGCAGTCGGAAAGCCGATGAGCAAGCAAAGAACGGTAGCTGAAAAAGCCTGCCAGATCGAGCGGACAAATATCGAGATGTAGGTCCATTCAAGTTTCGGCGGATCGTCTCCAAATAGGCCTCGATCGAAGATGAACTGGTCATAGGCTGCGAGAGAAAATTCCCAAATCACGCCACCCCTGAATTCTTTGGTCAGGAACGAATAGACAAGCATCATCGCGACAGGTGCGACTAGAAAGAATCCAATCACAAGCCAAGATGGAGTTAACAACCAATAACGCAGTGACCCGAAGACATTAGAAGAAACCCCACCGCTTTCGATTTTTACATCTGTAGTCATTAGTTCATGAGAAGGCGTGCTCCGCCCTCTTCCAATTTAAGGCCAACTCGTTCTCCGGACCGCACATTAAGCCCCGATTCCTGAGTATTTTGAGAGCGCACCGTAATCGTTGTTCCATCATCAAGCTGAAGAAGATATTGTGTATCTGTACCGAGGTAGGTAAGTCGTTCAACAACGCCAGTGAGGTGAGTATCCTCCGTGGAATTCGTAAATGATAGGCGTTCCGGTCGAATCGATATTTGCCTTGTGGCGCCTTTTACCGCTGATCCTGTGACGGCACACGAAATGCATCTCTCTCCAATTCGACATATCGCCTTTCCTTCTTGGATATCCTCGATAACTACGTCAAATAAATTTGTCTCACCGATAAAACCTGCGACAAATTGATTTCGCGGCTGTTCATATATTTCCTGTGCCGATCCGATTTGCTGTAGTTCCCCGTTCGACATCACTGCGATACGGTCTGACATGGTCAATGCTTCTTCCTGGTCGTGAGTTACAAAGACAAAAGTGATACCAGTCTCTTCCTGAATCTGTTTGAGCTCGACTCGCATCGCTTGGCGCAGTTTCAAATCCAGAGCAGACAAAGGTTCATCCAGTAAGAGCACTTTAGGTGAAGGTGCAAGGGCACGTGCAAGAGCCACTCTTTGCTGCTGACCACCCGACAGTTGCGATGGGCGTCGATCACCAAATTGGCCCAACTGAACCAATCCCAGCATTTTCTTTGAACGATCTATGATTTCCGATTTGCTTTTACCCATCATTTTCAGACCAAAACCAATGTTTTGAAGCACAGTCATATGAGGAAAGAGTGCGTACTGTTGAAATACAGTATTTACGGGTCGCTTGTTAGCGGGTAAATCTTTGATCTCCTGGCCATACAGAGAAATCGTTCCAGTTGTAACAGATTCAAGACCCGCTATCATTCGCAACAATGTCGTCTTGCCGCACCCAGACGGCCCTAATAGAGTAAAAAATTCATTGTCGAGAATATCGATCGTTATGTCGGCAAGGGCAGTGACAGCACTCTCGCCAAATCCAAACTGTTTCTTTACGTTCTCGATCTTGATAGCGGTAGTTTGAATTTGCCTTTCCATCTCTGGTTTTTCCCTTTTGTAGTTATATCTCGACAATTTCTGTTTGGAACTACGTAGTTCTTATTTTCTTTACTTACCTACAAACCATATCCGGTCAAATATTCTTCCGTGATTGCCAACGTTTCCATAGAGTACTGTGCCCCAAATTCACCTAGGGCATTTGGAGAGTCAGTGTGCGAGCCTGCCCATGCCATCGTCAAAAAACGCCGTAGGAGTGAAAACGTCGGCAACATATCCTCATCATCCCGCGACAAATCAGCCACCTGCCGATACCCAGATATCCACGCTTGTTTGCGTGCGTCTACCGCAGATCCCACATCTAGGCCTGTCATTGCACAACCATAGTCGTAAAGAAACCAGCCATAGCCGCAATCATCAAAGTCTAGTACATGCAAACCATCATCGGAAATCAATACGTTTGCTAGTTTCATGTCGCCATGGATTAGGCCAAAACGCTCGGGACCGCGGCCGAAAGATTCCAAACGCGCCTTAAGAGTGCTCACTATCGACTCTAAATACTTAATATTTTTAGGGGAAAGTCCGGGGGCGCCCCGCCAATCCCCCCAGATTGCTCCGTTACCGAGGCAGTGTGGAAAGTCCCAAATCTTGCGGACGAAGCCAGGTGGGTGCTCCCAGAGCCGCGCATGTCGGTGAAATTGCGCCGCTGTGGCACCAAGAAATTTTAGAGTAGTAAGGATGTCGCCCTCTGATGCTGGGTGTTTCCCTCTAACAAAATCAAAAGCGACCGCAGAATTTCCACTCGGCAAGTCTTGAATAAACGTACCAGACTGCCCAAGAATTGGCACTGGAAGTTTGACTTTGGTTTCGCCTCCGAGGGCCTTCAACCAAATTAACTCCGATTCGATTTCTGTTTTCGTGTTATAGCCGCTTCTGTGAACTCGAACGATAAATGGCTGGTTAACAGCAGCGTCCTTGACAAGATAGACAGCATTTTCCGAAAGACTGAGAAGTTGGACATGAGAATCTCTGGATGCAGTCCACACAGGCAATATGCTTCTAAGTTCATCTACAGTATGCTGCCTTACAGTCTTTGTTGAAGACATATTACTTAACCTTCAAGGTCGTTACAAAAACCACTGGTTATGACCGCAGATTGTTGCTGGCGGCAACGATACGTCAAGGTCTCAGTGTTACCGGCCTTAGATCCAGGCTCAAAACTAGATTAAGAGTGTCTAAAAACTGGTCCGCATTGGCTTTATCAAATATCAGGGGTGGCCGAATCTTGAGCACATTGTCAAACTGCCCAGCCAGCCCCGTAAGGATATTGTGATGTCGGAGGCTGTTCATAACGGCCTTGGCCATAACCGGTGCTGGTTTTTTGCTGCTCCTGTCTTCGACAAATTCAATCCCAATGAACAAACCTGCCCCCCGTACGTGACCGATCGCCTCGTGTTTATCCATTAGTTTCGAACATTTGTCGAACAGGTACTTTCCTACCGATCGTGCATTATTCAGAAGTCTTTCCCTCTGTATGAAACGGAGCGTGGCTTGACCGGCAGCAGCACAAACAGCGTTTCCACCAAAAGTATTGAAATAGTGGCGCTGCCGAAAGAAGTGGTTTATCAAATCAGCTGTACCAATTACCCCTCCCATTGGCAATCCGTTTGCCATTGGTTTACCGACAGTCACTAAATCTGGTGTTACGTTGTGTCGTTCAAAACTCCACATCCTATCACCCATCCTTGCAAAACCCCCTTGAACTTCGTCCGCAATAAAAAGACCTCCGGCTTCTCGAATAATTTCTTGGGATTTCCTGAGATACGTCGTCGGAATAGCAAAGATACCGTTAGCCTCTAACGTGGCGTCTATGATCAAGGCCGCAAACTTATGGCCATTGTTTTCTACATCTTTGATACATTGCCGAAGGCCGTCCGTAAAATTCTGCTCAATCTCCGCGTTGGAAAGCCGATATGAATTAGGCGGTTCAAGTGCTCGAACGTTCGAGGCACTAACTATGCCATCACTACCATAGGGCGAAATATCCGCGGTTGCGTTCGAGCAACCGTGATAGGCGTTTCCGACGACAATAAATCCGTCTCCACCGGTAGTCTCCTTTGCAATTCGCATCGCCAATTCATTCGCTTCGGTGCCTGTACAAGTGAAAGCAATCTTCGAAAGATCTTCAGGAAATTCCTTCAACAATTCTTCTGCATAGTCCAAAACTGTGTCATAAAGATAGCGTGTGTGTGAATTCAATGTCGATGCCTGTCGCGTGATCGCTTCAACAACTTCAACATTACAATGCCCTACCGATACTGTGTTGTTATAGGCATCTAGATACGGGGTGTCGTTTGCATCGTACATCCATACACCTTGGGCGCGGGTAAAGTACACCGGCTCATCATAGAAAAGAAGAGCGTTATCCGCAAAAACTTGACGCCGTTGAGTGAGTGTTTTTGTTACGTCATTCATCCCGAATCTCACAATTTTCATATCTCATAATTACGTCTAAACTGAACGTATTAATCAAAATGGATTGCACAGGCGAAAGCCCGTTATGATACGTCTGAAGTCTTGGATGCAGTTTACCATTTCGTGTTAATACCTAAATTGCTACAACAAAGGAGTCAAATGCGTGCTGACATCAATTTGCCGAAAGAGTGTTATTGTGACGGGGGGCAGCACTTCCTGAGTTTTGAGGAACAGCGAATAGTCGATTAGCCCAACCGCCTAACCAAATCCTCCGCCCTTAAATGTGTAAACGCATCAGCCTCTAGCCACACAACCGGTGTACGGTCTGGTAGATCGACTCGGTTACCAGTAACTACACCTGTCTATCCACTTTCGTCATTCTGACGCTATTTGACCAACACCACCCCTTCTGATCCACCTGGGTCGATTCACGTCCAACCAAATCCAGCACTTTAGGCGGTAACTTTGACGGTAACTATTTGGGGATGGCGGAACTTACTTCAATGATTCAATAACTTATAAATCACTTCGAGTCCTTCCGGGCCCACCATTAATCAATGACTTAGCTCATCTGTGCTCCTCTTACTTTGGTCGGTTCGAGAAAGCTGCGATGCTACC
>CAJWJL010000110.1:0-7311 GCA_913042135.1 uncultured Chloroflexota bacterium
AGCAGGCATTTATGCTCACCGCACAGACAACAGTCCGGACCTGACCCTGCATCAGGTCATCGACGATCCAATGTTTGAAGAGGAAAAGGCCCGGTACGTGGAACTTGAGCCCGGACAGATCTCCCTGCACGATGTGCATCTTTTGCATGGGTCGGAGGCTAATCAGTCAAGCGATCGCCGCGCAGGATTTGTGATACGTTACATGCCGTCGACCGCAGTACTGCGGCGCGATCTAGATATGAGCGAGGTCAGCAAACTGGACTGGACCGAGATGCCGCTCTTGCTGGTTAGAGGCCAGAACCGACAAGCGGACAATGATCTTGAGATCGGACACCGATCCGGTTCGGTCAGATAAGCTAGCCAAGTGTCACTTTTTGTCTGGACAAATTCAACAGTGTCGTTGTGGTTGCCTGTGAATATCTTCGGGCGACGCAGTGGAAAATATCTTCCCTCAACAAGTTACTCAGAGACAGAACCGGCTGAGATTGTCGCCGGAGATCGAGTAGCCTGGAAACGAACTGATCTAAGAACAGACTACGATCCCAGGTATCACCATAAAGAAGGAAGCTAACACGACAGCCAAGGAATCTTACTTTAAGCCGTTATGGGAAGAGATGGATAAAAGAAAGAGTCCTAATTCAGAATGAACTAGAGGCGCTCAACGCGTGGGAAAACCAGTTAGAAGATTCCTAGAGATTATTAGAACACGCTCAGTAGGACTACCCCACCCAGCCCTTTTCAATAGTTAAGTTAATACATATAGCCTGCCCGCACAGCGGATGAGAATACTAACATCGGGGTATTGTGTGACTAAGAAAATCCTTCATTGAAATTTCAGCAGGGGCCCAGTGGAGTTTGAAGATTGATGCGGCTTTTTAATGGAACGATCCACACCCCCTTAGGGCCAATTATCGAGATCGATCCACGCCATGCTATCTCCGTGTACCGGATTTGTGCCACTACGGAGAGGGCACATGGCATCTGACGCGTGGCGAGGCGATAAATTACGGAAATAAAGGGATATTAATGGCTCGTCCGAAAGGATTCGAACTCCTGATCTCCACCACAGAGGCATGGTAGTTCTGCATCTAGTCCAGAAAACCCTTTAAGTAACAGGTTCCGACTCCACGTAAATTGACCTGAAGGGACTGGAATTACAGATAGTCTTGTCGCCTGCTTACGATTCATTGAGAATGTAGGCCAAGGCGTCATTCGGTGCTAAGAATTGTAATTAATTGAATATACCTGAGAAAACAACATCATCTCACGCAGTCGCGTGGGAACAAAGGTTGACGGCTTATGAGGAAAGTCTTCGAGCGAACCCATGGCGGAAGCAACTGGCATCTATTGCTCAAAACAAGATGCTTTTGACAGGTACTGTATTGGGATTGATCGTGCTGGGTCTGGCAATTTTAGGCCCGGTTTTCTACGACGCGGATTATGCTCGTCAGTCGCTGCGAAATGCGCACAAGCCGCCTTTTTTTGAAGAGTATCTCTTAGGGACTGACAGTTATGGACGTGACATGGCCATTCGCTTATTTGTTGGGTTTCGAGTGTCATTATTTGTAGCTGCCGCCGTCACAGCATTTTCCCTGTTGGTTGGAGTGATTCTAGGAATGATCGGGGGGTATCTTGGCGGTTCTACAGATCGTGTTGTCAGATCGTCTACAGATTTCATCTGGGGATTCCCGCTAATTTTGGTGGCCGTCTTACTCGTCGGTGGGCTCGGTGAAGGTCTTTTCCCGGTAATACTGGCCGTAGGAATCGTAAACGTGGCTGCTATTACCAGGGTTGTTCGTGGTGAGGTAGTAGTGCTTAGAGAGAAAGAGTTTGTCGAGGCAGCTAGGGCTGCCGGAATATCAAGTTATCGCATCATGTGGCGGCATCTACTACCTAATATACTTGCTCCAGCTTTGATCATGGCTTCTTACTTAATTGCGGTCGCCGTGATCGCAGAGGCAGCGTTATCGTTCATTGGGCTGGGCGCTCAGCCGCCATTGCCAAGTCTTGGCAAGATGATCGCTGATGGCAGGGGTTTTCTAAGAATTAATCATTGGGAAGCAACCATACCGGGAATTGGGATCGTGGTGCTGGTTTTAGCTGTAAGCATGATTGGGGACGGACTACGAGACCATTTTGACCCACGGCTTCGGTTCGAGAGAGGTCTGAAAAAGCGCAAATGAAGCGGGTAATTCGGCGTCTTGGATACATGCTCATTGTATTGATCGTGAGTTCGATTGCCGTGTTTTATGCTATTCGACTCTCCGGTGGTGACGCTACGGCAGCTGCACTACCAGGGTCAGCCACCGAAGAATTTCGCCAAGAATTTCGAGCCTCAATTGGTTTGGATAGACCCATTTATCTCCAGTATTTTGCGTATATGGGCAAAGTGCTTCGGGGCGATCCTGGTCGATCAATTACAAATAATGCGTCGCTGACAAAAATGCTAAAAAAGCATGGAAAAAACAGTCTCATACTTGGGGGAGCTGCATTTGCATTGGTGTTTATGATTGGTATACCACTTGGGGTGTTGGCATCTCTACGGCGAAACAGCTGGACAGATCACGGCATCATGTCTTTCTCTGTAATTGGTATGGCAATACCGAATTTTTGGTTGGCTCTGCTTGCAGTCTGGTTATTCGCCTCTACATTCCGACTCCTCCCAGCAGCGGGATGTTGCAATCCAAAGCAGCTGATACTCCCTGCGATTGTGTTGGCCTTTGAAGGGATTGCTTTGACTGTTCGAATGACACGCTCCGCGATGATCGAGAATCAGAACAACGATTTTGTTCGAACCTTGAGGGCGGGCGGATTATCGGAATGGCGCGTAATGGGGAAGCATGTCCTGCGAAACGCATTGATACCAATTATTTCATTGGCGGGACTTAGGATTGGACAGATCGTAGGGTACGCACTTATCGTGGAGCAGATATTTGGTTGGCCAGGAATCGGTCAAGCCTTAGTGACGGCGGTTCTGCGTCGTGATTACCCAGTCGCACAGTTTTTTTCTCTTGTTTTGGTGGTGTTAGTTGTACTGGGTAACTGGCTTGCTGATACTGGCTATACGTTGGCAGATCCCCGGTTACGCAGGTCAAAATGATGACCTGGCCATTTGGTGGTATTGTTTTGAGATGCCCTAAGTACCTGCGCCTACATATGAATATATGAATCAAACAGCTCATGATGAGTTAATCGCTATTCGAGACCTTCAAATCTCAATCCAAAGCGAGGGTTCATTCTTTGGAGTAGTGAAGGACGTGTCGTTGTCTATTCGAATGAATGAAATTGTCTGTCTTGTTGGAGAGAGCGGTTGTGGAAAATCGATCACAGCCCTATCGGTCATGGGGTTGTTGCCCCCTGATGTGGCCCGAATCACAGGCGGTGAGATTCTGTATCGCGGTCAAAATCTTCTCGGGCTAAATTCTCGTGACATGAGGCGGCTACGATCTGATGAAATTTCGATGATATTTCAAGACCCAATCACTTCTCTAGATCCAGTTTTCACCATCGGCAGTTTGTTGCGCGAGGTAATTCAATCACACCGTCAGGTGAGTCGATCTGAGGCAGAAAAGTTAGCCGTTCGTGCCCTAGAAGAAGCACAGCTGCCCGACGCCTTGAAAAGAATGAAGAGTTATCCGCACGAGTTGTCCGGAGGGATGCGGCAGCGGGTAATGATTGCGTTAGCAACAGTATTGAACCCATCAGTTCTGATCGCTGACGAGCCAACCACTGCCCTGGACGTCACCGTACAAGCCCAGATATTAGAGAGTTTGCGAAAGAGGCAAAGGGAATTAAAGATGGGGATGTTACTGATTACCCATGACTTGGCAGTAGTTGCCGCTGTTGCAGATTGGGTGGCCGTCATGTATTCCGGAGAGATCGTAGAGGAAGCTCCAGTGAACGACCTATTCGACAATCCCAAGCATCCCTACACCCAGGGGTTGTTGGGTGCTATACCGGACATTACTGAAAGACGGGGACTCTTGCATGCGATTCCCGGGCGAGTTCCCCCGCCGCAAGTTGCACCCCCCGGCTGTGAATTTGCCCCGAGGTGCGGTTATTCAGTTGACTCATGTTGGGAACAACGCCCAGCGTTATTGCCAACTAGTGTGGGCAAATTACGCTGCATTAACCCCCAGCCATTTTTGACATGAGAATAGAGCCGGTAAGCATCGAGGTCATCGCCAGAGATGGTTTGACGCTGCGTGGATATGAATGGCCGATCCGAGGTGCGCCCGTAGTGTTGTTACACGATCACGAGGACGATTTAGATTCATGGCGTGATCTGGATGGAGAACTTGCAAAAAATGGTTTTCGGGTGATCAATTTGGAACTAAGAGGTCATGGGTTGTCGGATGGAGAAGCCGATCGCAACACAGTTTTGTCAGACACCGAGAGTCTGTTAAAGGAAATAAAGAACGTTTGGGGTCCCGTTGGTTTGTGCACTTATGGAGATGTTGCTGCGACTCTATGTTTTCTAGACAGCCTTTGTGCACCTACAGTGCACATCGCAATCTCCCCGCATTCAGTTGCTGATAAACAACTAGATGGAAGCGGCCGCCCAGATACGGCTTATCTTGTAATTTCGGGAACGGGTGACAGAAAACTTTCAGAACAGGCTCGATTGGTTTTTGATGGTCTGGGCCGGAAAAAACTCTGGGCATCGGTCGCGTCCAAGTTGGAGGGGCCGGAGTTGCTTCAACAGCATCAGCACCTCGTTGGGGATATGACCCTGTTCCTTCAGCGTTATTTGGTTCCCGCACACCTAGAGTGGCAGGAGGCAGCTCTCGAACAGGTTATCTCTGAGACCAAATCTTAGGATTCAAAAATCAAAAAGTGATGCGGCTGTGCCCCCGGTGATTTGCTGCCTCTCGGTTTGCGTGAGATTCGGTAGTAAATGATCGACCAGTGCCAGTTGTTCTGCGTAGCCAGGTTGGTCAACAATCCAGGGAAAGTCAGATGCCCAAAGCATTCGGTTAGGGCCAAAGTTGTTATAAATAAAGTCGGCAACAGGAAGCATGTCAGCATACGGATAAGGGTCGTGACTAAAAGCATATTGACCGGAAAAATGAATGTAGGTATTTGGTCGATCAGCAAGTCTCCCTAATAGATCGAGTGTGGGTGGTGGTATTTCCGCTGTGAAGTGTGGTCGGCGATACTGATCGATGGCGAGATTGGTTAAGGAAACCATGAATCCACAGTGATTAAATACGACGATGAGTTCAGGCAGAACATCGAGTACTTTCTCCAACAACTGCACCTGGCTTGAGTCTGCGTAAAACCAGACCCGAAGGTTTCGTTCGGCCATCGCCTCAAAAAGTGGGAACATCGAAAACTGATGGGGGTCATCGGGGGGCTCAGGATTTGCGTCCACTTCGCCAATTCGAATACCTTGAATATTGCTCTTTCTTATTCGATCATCTAAGCTTTTGGCCTGATCTGGTGCGCTTCCATCGTAGACACCGACGCCCGCAAACTGTCCTGGATATTGCTCGATAATTTCAGCTAAATAGTGATCTTCCGGGCCAAGTGGTACTACGATCGCTTTGTCGACACCTGTGCTTTCCATTAGGGCGATCAGTTTTTCGGCGGGCACATCACAATCCCCTTCTGCCAGACCCGGATAGACGGTTCTCGGGTAACTCTCGGATACGGCGCGAAATAAATGGAGATGACTATCGATTATTGGCATTAATGCTCTCCTAAGATCCAGTGAAGATTAGTTATTCTGTTTTCTATAAAAGCGTTAACAACATCTTTTCCAGAAATGGCACAGCGATTTCTAACCTAGTTATTCAGGATTTTAGTTGCTGGACTAGATGACAGGTCGAACCTCTGGAAAGTGACAAGCTACGCGGTGTGATCCATTAACAACAGTCAGTGTAGGTTCGACTTCAAGGCACATTTGTTTGGCCTTACCAACCGGACAGCGGGATTGGAAACGGCACCCGCTCGGTGGGTTGATAGGGCTCGGCACATCGCCTTCAAGAAGGATGCGAGCTCGATTTCTTTGTCTCGATGGATTCGGAATCGGTGCAGCGGATACCAGTGCTTGAGTATAGGGATGCATTGGTCCTGAAAACAGCTTTTCGACTGGACTATGCTCGACGATTTTACCGAGATACATGACGGCGACGTCATCGCAGATTTGATGTACGACTGCTAAGTCATGGGTGATAAATAGATATGTCAACCCAAATTCTTGTTGCAGATTAGAAAGCAAATTAAGAACCTGGGCCTGAATTGAAACATCCAGAGCAGATACTGGCTCATCGCAAACGACAAAACTTGGATTCAATGCCAGCGCTCGAGCAACACCTATACGTTGTCTCTGACCTCCTGAAAATTCGTGCGGGAATCTTTTTGCGTGAACTGATTCCAAGCCCACGAGATCAAGGAGATCGCGCACTCGGTTGTTTCTCTCAGTACGGCTCATATTGGCATTGACAATCAACAGTTCTTCAATCGTTCTTCCTACCGTCATTCTGGGATTAAGTGACGCAAAGGGATCCTGAAATATGATTTGCATATTCTGTCTAAGTTGTCTCAACTTTTCAGGGGATTCAGCCATGACGTCAATGAATTTCTCCGAATCGGGGTTGGCGCGAAACAACACTGAGCCGGAGGTCGGATCAATGAGTCTTAAAATGCATCTTGCAGTGGTTGATTTTCCGCATCCAGATTCACCAACAAGCCCCATTGTCTTTCCACGTTGAATATCGAACGAGATATCAGCTACAGCAGAAACGATTTGTTTGTTCTTGTTTGAATACCAACGCCCACCGACGGTGAAATTCTTAACCAGGTGGTGAACAGATAAGGAAACATCATCTGGTAGATGAGTTGGGGAATCGTCTCGCATGAGTAATCGTAATGGTTATTGGTTTTTGACGGTTACTAGAGGCTGGAAGAAATCGCTGGGCCGAATTGAGGTAAAGATGGGATCATACGGATCCCCTATGTTTGGCTGGGATTATCTTCGAAAGGAATGTTCATTATTGTCCGGCAAAATGGTGTAGTCATAAGCCGGCAAAATAATGGCAGCTGGTGATTGTTGCGTTTTGACATCGAGCTTCAGCCTCGATCGAGCAGAGTTCACGAGACTGTGGAATCGTTTCAGTCCAAGAACCGGTGTATTGTTCATTCGGCCCGAGGTGCAGCATTTTTATCACTTGGAAATGCTCACCAAGTGTGTATCTGACAAGGATTGATACTCTTTTTGTGCCAGAGTTGGTCAAGCTGTATGTGATGACAGAGGTGCTCGATTCTGCATCCAACTCACGGGACTTACCAACCAACTCGACATCGATT
>CAJWJL010000111.1:0-7300 GCA_913042135.1 uncultured Chloroflexota bacterium
TGACTCGTACTGTCCTAGTTTTGGAGTTAGGTGAACGTGGAGAGTGATCATTATTTTTAGCTTCTTTCGTTTTCGGTGGTTAGGAAATGGATCGTCCGGCAATATTTACACGGATTCTGTAGAGTGAAGTTGAGGCTGTGATGTATAAGGTTTTGAGGTCCTCATCACCCCATGTAAAGTTGGCGACAACCTCTGGAACATTAATCACTCCGAGGCTGGTGGCATCAGGTGTGTATACATGGATCCCACCTGGGCCAGTACAGTACAGGTTACCCTCACTATCGATTTTCATTCCATCACACCCGCCGTCACCTGAACCTTGAGGTACAGCCCATACGTCACCGCCCGAGATGCTGCCATCACTAGCTACATCGAATACTCGAATATGACCCTTGTCGGTGTCGTTTATAAACAGCCGTGTCTCGTCAAGTGAAAAAGTTAAACCGTTAGGTTGCCCAAAGTCTGATGCGACGAGTGATATATCACCTGATATTGGGTCGATTCGGAAGACCCCCTGGTAGTCCATGTCCTGATCCCGTAAAAGTCCAAAACCATCCATCCGGCCATATGTGGGGTCAGAGAAGTAGATTGCTCCATCAGATTTAACCACTATGTCATTTGGGCTGTTCAGTTCCTTCCCGTCATAATGAGTAGCAATTGGATTGATTGATCCGTCATGCTCCTCGCGGATGACGCGACTATTAGCGTGCTCGCATGAGAGTAATCGACCTTCTAAATCGAAGTAATGACCGTTCGCTTTACCGCTTGGCTGACGGTAGGTGGTGATTCCGTTTAATTCGGACCACTTCCGGACAATGTCACCGGGCATATCACTGAAGATTAGTTCATTTGACTTGGCATCCCACATTGCACCTTCGGTAAATATAAAGCCTGTTGCAACTTGCTCTAACGCTGCCGAATCGTTGATTATTTTGCGGAATCGTTCATTCCTGATTTCTACGCTCATTGGATAAATCCTTTATTTGTGAAGGAGCCAGTTGACCGCATTGGCTAGCAGTTGTTGCACTGGTGGCTGTTGCAAGACGACCAGACGATGGCCATTTGCGAGGTACACTACCCGACCTTTTCCGTACTCATGCGAGTAGCCGGATGCTGACTGGCGCCCGTCTTTGCCCTGGCTTACAGCAAAAAGGTCCACCCGGTCGTTGTCGAACCATATGAAGTGCTGTTCGTCTTCGATTTCATAGTCTTTCACTCCTCGGGTGATGGGGTGGTTACTGTCGGTTATGCTTACATCGAAATGCATGTACGGGGGGTGGAACTGAAAGTATCCAGCCACGGTTCGCCTGTAGCCGCCGTCCCACGGGTAGTTCCACGCAGAGTTATGCATTACCAGGAATGATCCCCCGTTCAGGACGAATTCCTCGATGGCTTTTTCCTGATGAGGTTGCATCCACCGTTTGGGAGGGGCATCGTGACCATTCGGCCACTCCATACCGTCTCGCAGGAACACTAGAAGTTTTGCGCCTTCGAGCAAATCGGAGTCAATAGACTTGAAGTCGTCGGTGTAGTGCACATCAAGTCCCGCTTTTTCTAGAACAGGACCGATGCCAGCATGTGCTTCTTCTGCCTTGTGATACCTGTCTCCGCCAAGGAACACAGCGTCAGTCATGATTCCCTCCAATCGGTGATTGCCCTGTAGGTCGCCTGATGTTACATCCGTATCGACATTCATGAATAGCTAGGCAAGGCTGTGCATAGGGCCCTAGGAGAGTTAAATGAAACTGATATTTTCTGTTTCAAAACACTGGAGCCAGTTTCAGGAAAGAGGTGTTATTCTCAAATGAGCCACTTTTTCCTGATCACTGATTGGCCAAGTTTCGACGTTAAAATCATGGTTGGTACAGTTTTACATTCGCGTTCATGCGCGTAGACGATAACCCTTACGACGAGCCTCATAGACCATGACCAAAATTTTTCAAAATGATCGACGTAATGTCGCGATCATCGCACACGTAGATCACGGCAAGACTACGTTGGTTGATGCCATGCTTAAGCAGTCGGGCTCTGTGAGTTCTCACAAGGAATTAACCGATCGAGTCATGGACTCGATGGATCTTGAGAGGGAAAAAGGGATCACGATCCTGGCGAAGAATACTGCTGTGCGCTGGGGTGATACGAAAATAAACATTATCGACACCCCGGGTCACGCTGATTTTGGCGGCGAGGTTGAACGTGGCCTTGCAATGGTCGATGGTGTTTTGCTTTTAGTCGATGCTAGCGAAGGGCCGCTTCCACAGACGCGATTTGTCCTACGTAAGGCGCTTGAAGCTGATTTGTCAGTGATTCTAGTGATCAACAAAATCGATCGCCCTGACTCTCGGATTTCTGAAGTTCTCGATGAAGTATATGAGCTGTTCATCGACCTTGACGCTAACGAGAAGCAGATTGAGTTTCCAATCATTTACGCCAATGCGCGCGAGGGGATCGCGACAATGGATCTTGATCAACCAGGAACTGATCTCAATCCCCTTTTCAAATTGCTGATGGAAAACATTTCACCCCCCGCCTATGTAGAAGGGCAAGCACTGCAAGCCCACGTCACGAACCTCGATGCTTCGCCTTATGTCGGCCGATTGGCGATCTGCCGTGTGCACCAGGGTGTTATCCGAAAGGATCAAATTATTTCGCATTGCCGAGTCGACGGTTCGATCGTAAAAGCAAAGATCACCGAACTCTACGTTACAGAAGGGCTTGATAGGGTCGACGCGAAGGAGGCAGGTCCCGGTGAAATTATTGCTGTAGCCGGAATGCCTGATGTAACTATCGGTGAGACATTGTCTGATGAAGAAGACCCACAGCCACTTCCTGTTATTCGAATCGACGAGCCTAGCCTCTCGGCAACTATAGGTATCAATACGTCTCCGCTGACAGGTCTTGATGGCAACAAGCTAACTGCTCGGATGGTGAAAGAGCGGCTTGAAAAAGAGTTAATTGGTAACGTTTCAATAAATGTACTACCGTCAGACCGGCCTGATTCGTGGATTTTCCAGGGCCGAGGCGAGTTACAACTTGCCGTGCTGGTCGAAACCATGCGTCGTGAAGGATTCGAACTTACTGTAGGTAAGCCCGAGGTAGTTACGAAGATGATTGATGGAAAACTTCACGAACCGATCGAGCGGCTTGCTGTCGACATAAACGAAGAGCACCTGGGAGTTGTTACCCAGGTTCTCGCTCATCGTAAAGGCAAGATGGTCAATATGGTGAACCATGGTCATGGGCGGGTACGGATGGATTTTGTTATTCCTGCCAGGGGGTTAATCGGTTTTCATAATGAGTTTGTTGTTGAGACGCGTGGAGCGGGGCTGGCTCATCATGTTTTTGAAGGGTATGAACGTTGGTATGGAGAGATGCGATCACGTCCCACGGGCAGTCTGGTTTCTGATAGGCGAGGGGTGACTACAACCTATTCACTGTTGAGCGCACAGGAACGTGGACAGTTGTTCGTGCCTGTTGCCACTGAGGTCTATGAAGGGATGATTGTTGGTGAGAACCCCCGACCTCAGGATATGGATATGAACGTTGTTAAGGCCAAGAAACAGACGAACATGAGGTCAGCAGGAGCCGACCATGCACAGCACCTCGATGCAGAAAAGACAATGTCTCTTGAGGAGGCACTTGAATTCATCATGGACGATGAATGTCTTGAGGTGACGCCAAATTTCGTCCGTATTCGTAAGACAATCCTGAGTCAGCAACAGCGCGGCAGAGCGAAGGGTGCGAAAAAGCACGCAGTGGAAGCTTGAGCACGTGTTGAGTATTCTCACCTTTTTACCGAAGTTCAAGTAGTTCTTGGTTATAGCCCATCTGAAGTTATATTTTTGCCCTTGCGGCTGATGAACAGATGCTTCATTCTTCTAGACGTAAATTGTCTTGAAACTCAGCATGTTTAGTTCAGGGGGAAATAATGCTCGAACGGTTCCTAGTGCCGGAACAGGATCGTGTTTTCGTACAGCCAGAGAACATGCTGCAAGCAACGATTGAGATCTTTGAGAAATGCGGACAGTCAGCTGAAGATGCAGCTCTTTCTGCTGAAGTGTTGCTGACAAGTGATCTGCGTGGTTGCGAGTCGCATGGTGTCTCGAACCAGCTACGCGTGTATGTGCAAATGTATGGTGATCAGGAGATCAATCCGACCCCCAACGTACGGGTTACGCGTGAAACGGACGTGACAGCGAATCTTGACGGCGATACAGGCCTGGGTCTTCATGTCCTCCCCAAAGCGATGGAGATGGCAATTGAAAAAGCCGAAAAGCATGGGATGGGTGCGGTTACAGTGCACAACTCTCGCCACATTGGCATGCTTGCTTACCATTCGATGATGCCTCTTCAACATGACATGATTGGCGTAACCACAACTGCTGGCAATCCACTCTCAATGGTGCCAACACATGCAGCTGAGAAGATGTTTGCAACCAACCCGTGGGCTTGGGCTGCACCTGCCAGGAACGAGGTGCCTTTCGTGTTTGATATTGCGACTACCCAAGTTGCCGGAAACAAGCTACGTCTTGCTGAGCGCATCGGCGCTCCCATGGATCCAGCCTGGATATCTGATGTCGATGGAGCACCGATTATGGAAGAGGCTCCTTTGCCCGATGATTACATGATGTTGCCATTTGGAGGTACTCGCGAGCAGGGTTCTCATAAGGGTTATGGTTTCGCAGCAATGGCTGAAATAATGGCACCAATTCTTTCCGGCATGGGCCCCGGATTTTTGATGCCTACTTCACCACGAACCATAATGGGACATTACGTTCAGGCAATTAAGATTGACGGTTTTATAGATCCTGAGCAATTCAAGGATGATATGGACAAGCTTCTTGGTGGCTTGCGCAACGCTAAGCCAGCACCAGGGCAAGACCGTGTGGTCTATGCTGGCCTACCTGAGGCCGAAGAAGTAGAAATAAGGAAGAAGGAAGGTATTCCCTATCACCGTGAAGTTATCGAGTGGTTCGAATCGGTGAAAGCAGAATTTGGACTTGGGTTTGAACTTGTTTAAGTTTCGAGTTTTGTCGTCAGAGGTTTCTTAAGAGTACGTCGGTTTCGAGCAGCTATTTCAGCGAGATGATTACTACAGCTGCCACGACCATTGAAGCAGACAACAGTTTCAAAAGCATACTTACGCGAGTGAATTGTTCGAAAACCAGTTTTGGTGCCAGCCAGGTTCCCAAAGCTGTGAGGCTGAACACGAATATTGGTCTTGCTCCTCCCAGTGCTGATACCAATGCAACTGGGCCTTTGCCTATCGCATAGGTAATCAAGAGGTGTCCGGCGAACGGCATCACGCCTTCAGCCACGATGATCCAGGGAGCTTTTTTAGGTTGCTTGAGGAACTTGCCCAGGGTTCTCAGCGCGTCGGGTCGTGCGAATACTATCGCCATCACCGTGAAAAGTCCGAGTCCCCTTATAGAAACTATGTGAAGTGTCGAAAGGTCATCAATGATGGCCTTAGTGATCAGTTGCGAGCTCGCCATTAGCAGGGCCCCGAGTGCTAGTAGCAGAAACAGTGGTTGGAAAACCAGTCTGCCAGTCGATCCGGCTGATCCGACCGTTACTGATGAAAGAATACTGCCTCCAACTGCCAGCATAACTGCGAGCCAATGCCAGGCACTCAACGACTCACCAAAAATAAGCCACGCAAGAAGTGCTACGTATATCGGAGATGTCTGCATAGCTGGGATTACGCGTGAAGGATCTTCTCGTTTGAGCATCCAGAACATGAAGATCAGCGTGAATGCCTGCAGAACGCCTATCGACCAGGCCTGCACAAGGACAATAAAATTTACGCCCGCCGGGAAGCTAGTTAGTAGCACTATCGTCCCAAAGATACCCTGGCTGCCCCCGACCCACAGATTGAAACTTGGAAGAGGCATTCCAAATCCTGACAGCACTTTTTTGTCTACAAGCGTGACTATTGAGAATACGAGTGGGTTTGCAAGTGCAGCAAGAATCCAGAGTTCCAAGGTTGGTTATCCGCTCCAGCTTTCGTTACGCCTGAACCCTCGTAATGTTGCCAGATATTGCGGAACCGTCATTGGAGCGTCGAATTGTTCTACTATCTTCTGACCCTGTTTCGCCCCGTTAGCCAGTAGCGATATAGTGGTGAACGCCAGTGCTTTTCCTGCAACGATCACATCGAGCCCCCAGTCGGTTATCTCAAATTCATTACTGTGAGTCCTTCCACTGGCCCCACCTACGTATGACTGCATAGTTGGCATTATCATCGATACATCACCCATATCCGTTGATGATGTTCGATGGGGCATTCGTCCGGATCCTGATTCGCCCACCAACTCAACTGCGGCAAGGTCATATGTCTGGTTCAATTCCTCGCAGAACTTTGAAGGCATATATCCCGGGGAAGTACTGATTTCGACTGTTGCACCAATTGCCATTGCGCCTGCACGCAGCGCTTGATCTACCTTTATTTCGGCATCCTTCATACCCTGAATAGAGGCTGCACGGATAAACATTTCCATGGTGACATTAGCAGGCACCGAAGAAACGGCCGCTCCACCTCGTGTGATTATTGGGTGGATTCTAATCTTGTCTTCTTCTTTGAAAGTTTCCCGCTGTAGAGCGATTCCTTGCATTGCGAGATTTGCAGCGTTGAGCGCATTTATCCCGAGGTGAGGAGCACCGCCGGCGTGGGCAGATCGGCCTAGGAACCGGACGCTCTTGGCTATCATCCCGTTATGGCTTGTACCTGGTCGCAGTGCAGGTTCTCCAGATGGTTCTGCATGGGTTAGAAGTGAAATATGTACATTTTCCAACTCACCTAACCTGATGAACTCTTGTTTGCCAGAAAGAAACTCGATCTCTCCTGAATCCCTGAGTTTCTCTCGGTACTCTATTTCGATATATTCCTCGGCTGGGACGGCCATGAACGAAATGGAACCGTTCAGTTTTGCCAGGACTGCAGGATTGGAAAGTCCCACGGCTGCAGCAAGCATGTTCCCTATCTGGATATTATGGCCACATACGTGGGCCGCTCCGGTTTTCGCATCGGCGACTCGGTGCTCCGGGACGATCAGTGAATCTAGTTCACCCATTATTGCTACGTGTGGTCCTGGTCGTCCGGTGTCCAATTTTGCTATGACTCCGGTCATGGCCACGTTCTCACGTGTCTCAAGACCGGTCAGTTTCATGTATTCGGCAGTTTTTTTTGCCGTGCGGCGTTCACGAAAGCCTGATTCCGGATGATTCCAGATATCTTTTGAAAGCTGGATCAGGCCGTTGGCTTGTTCATCTATTGATGATGCTGCAATAGATTTGGCTG
>CAJWJL010000112.1:0-7120 GCA_913042135.1 uncultured Chloroflexota bacterium
TAGGGTTTTCATGATCGCTTTGATTTCTTATTACCGGTTCCAAGAGTCACTCCTGTTCAGAACACTAAAGGTAGATTGATTGATGATTTTGATTTAACTAAACCTTACGCCAAAACGGTTTTCTTTTCCGTGCATTTACTAGTACCGATTCATCCCAAGGATCCATCTGGTTACCTTCCGGTTGTGGATTTCGGCCATCCCATCCAATCCGCTCGTGAACCCTTGGATCCTTGTAGTAGACGATGTAAACGATTGTTCTTATTGTGTTGAAGTGCTCCGGGTTGTTTGACTCAAATGTTTTCAGGTTTTCATCTTGTACCGACTCGGAGCTGGTTAAGAAATCCGGGCTGCTCGATTCAAATGCTGCTGTTGCAGAATCGAACAGATCTTCAAATCGTTTCTGCTTGGCGGCAAGTTGAACAATCTCGGCAGTCAAACCCATCTGTCCGGCTGCGGGCAGGCCACCCACTGCCGGAATCATTCGATCCATTATCGCTTCAAGTAATTGTTCTTGTGTTGAATGTTGTGAAGCCATTTCTTTTAGCCTTTCAGATCAGTTCGATTGGAGATGATGTAATCCGCAGTACGTAATGCCAGAGCCTGGATTGTTGGAGTCGGATTCACCGCAGCTCCGGTGACGAACACGCTGCCATCGATGATAAAAAGGTTATCGACGTCGTGTGCCTGTCCCCACTTGTTAACTACTGAGTTTGATACATCTTCTCCCATACGTGCAGTTCCCATCAAATGCCAGCCTGACTGACGCATTAAGGGGTCAACGTAAATATCCGTTGCTCCGGCCGTCTCAAATACTGTTCTAGCATTCCCAATCGCGTGGTCCAGTTGATCTCGGGAGTTTTCACTCAGGGTGTAATTGATTCGAGGAGCAGGAATACCATCAGAGTCGGTCAGTACCGGATCGAGGTCGATCATATTGTGTAATTCTGGTAAATCCTCTCCAATTACAGCCATTCCCATCATGCTGCCCAGTCGTGTTTCCAGTTCCTTGTGGTGACCATTACCCCAGGGAATCGCATTGGTAAATCCACCGTTAGCTACCCAGCCTGGTCCCAGACTTCGTTGAAATTGATAGGTGTATCCTCGAACGAATCCACGGGATATATCGGTTTCATAGAATTCCTGACTCATAGCGAAATTGCTGAGTGGCCCACGCCAGGTATTCATATTGTCTGGAAAAATCCCTGTGACCATTGCAAAAGGATGAAACATGAGGTTTTTGCCAACAAGCCCGCTGGAATTGGCAAGTCCATTTTGGTGCACTTGGCTTTTGGAGTTTAGGAGAAGTCGTGGTGTTCCAATACCATTTGCCGCCATGATCACTGCGCGGCTTGACTGGTACTGACCTTTACCGTTCGAGTCGATGTAATTGGCACCAGTTGCTCGCCCATTAGCATCAGTGGTCACCTCCCTAACTCGAGCTCCGGTTACAATCGAGGCCCCATTACGAAGGGCGCGAGGCCAGTAGTTGAGGTCGGTGCTGGATTTAGCTCGTTGATAGCAACCCATGTGATTGTGCCCACAGAAATTACATGTATCACGGCCTTCCCCATATTGTCGTGAATTTATGTAGCTGTCTGAAGGCCACCAGTGCCAACCTAACGCTTCAAAAGCCTTTACTAGTCTCATACCGTCCGATCCGATTGGTAACGGAGGCATCTGTCTTGGGCTTCTTGGCGGGTTGGCAGGGTCACCGTTGATGCCTGAGCATCCCATTACCTCGTCGTTCAGATCGTAGTAACCTTCTAGATCTTCGTACGTCAGTGGCCAATCATCGGCGATACCGTCGAGTGTCTTCACTCGAAAATCTGAAGGGTGAAACCTTGGGGTGTGAGCGCTCCAGAGAATAGTTGAACCTCCAACTCCGTTGAACATGACCGGAGTGACGGGTGAGTTATCGATATTTATGGGATAGTCTTCGCCTCGTTGACGTTTATTCGGGTCGACTGACCAGTTAGTCAACATTTCAAATTCATAATCTGGTGATGCTGACGCATATTTAGATGGATCCTGCCAGTAACCCTGTTCAAGGCACATTACCTTGAATCCGGCTTCCGAAAGCCATGCAGCAGCAGCAGCTCCTGATGCACCCGCTCCGATGATTAGTACGTCTACTGTCATATCTTTCGATCCGTGGTTACTTGTCATGTAAAACCTGGGTTTAATGGATATTGGTTCGATAGATGGCAGTGTACGCGCTTAACTCCATGAGCAATACACCACTATTCCTTTTGGTTGAGGGTATGATTTCAAGCACTTTGAAGTTCAGGACTGGAGAAAAAATTGAGCGGAGACCTCACTGTTACCGATGTTCAGACCCTAAACCTGCGGACCATGAAACACGTCGGTGAGCTGGAGCCTGCTTGGAGCCCGGGGATGACCATGTCTTTTGATATTGGTGGCGGATCGTTTACCGAGGTTCATACAGACGGCGGTATAACCGGTATCGGACCGGGGATGCACCCGATGCTCCTTGATTCTGTAAAGGAATATCTAATCGGTCAAAGCGCGCTTCAGGTAGAACAGCATGCTGCAGCACTGAATTACTACGTACCTAATTTGAAATACCAAGGTATTGCAGGTGTAGATATCGCTCTGTGGGACATAGTAGGAAAAGTGGCGGGCCTGCCTCTGTACAAGCTATGGGGCGGCGACAAAGACAAGGTTATTCCATATGCCAGCATGGTATTACTGTCTACACCCGAGGAACGTGCAGCTCAGGCTAGCTCTCTTAGTACGCAGGGCTGGCAGGCCATGAAAGTCCGTTTGCATCATGAGACTATTGCCGAGGATATTCGTACGATCGAAGCGATTCGAGAGGCTGTTGGTCATGGAATGACCTTGATGGCGGATGGAAACCAGGCACAGAGCAGTGGCGATTGGCAGCCTGGGGTGCAATGGAACTCCCAGCGCGCTTACGAGACGGCCTCAGAGTTACAGGACATGGACGTGTACTGGCTTGAAGAGCCTTTAACCAGGTACAACTATGACGGACTTGCTGAGCTTAGCAGCAAAGTAGAGCTTCCGATTGCAGGTGGAGAGAATAACCCTGGAGTGAACGAATTTGTTCAGATTTGCGAACAAGGTGTTTACGGATTATTACAGCCCGAAAGCATGGTTATGAATGGTCTGACAAATTTGAGGAAAATAGGCGTTCTGGCGGAGCTTTATGGAAAAGAAATCGTCCCGCATCACGGTGGAGGTAACATAGGAGTGATTGCACATATGCACCTGGTCGCGTCATGGCGGCATGCTCCTTTCATGGAACTTCTACATGATCCCCCGGTCGGACACTACCGGAATAAGTTTTCAATCATGTCGAACGCGCCCGAAGTCGATTCGGATGGGTTCATGTCACTACCTCAAGGTCCCGGACTCGGCATAGAGATCGATCCCGATTTGATTATGAAAAACTGATGATTATTTTTAGGAGAATAGACAATGTCTAATGATTTATTTGCATTTGTTGGAACCTACACCCGACTTGGTAGTGAAGGTATTTACACACTCAAAATGAATGGGAATACCGGCGAGCTCGAACAGGTATCACTTGCAACTGGTATTGAGAATCCTTCCTTCCTTGCATTGGATCCTTCTAACGAGCACTTGTACGCGGTCTGTGAGGTAGGAGATCAGGACGGTAGTGGAGCCTGTGCTGCATTCAGCATTAACCAGGCGACTGGTGAGTTGACACCTATCAATCAAAAATCCACTGGGGGTCCCGGTCCATGCCACTTGATGGTTGATGCAAGCGACTCGCTGGTGATTGCGACTAATTACGCTGGCGGCAGCGTAGCGGTATTACCGATAAATAATGACGGTTCTTTGGGTGAACGGACGGAATTCATTCAGCATGAAGGCTCGTCGATCAACCCGCAACGACAGGAAAAGGCTCATGCACATTCTGTGAATATTGATGAGTCGAACACACATGCATACGTTTGTGATCTTGGGATGGATAAGGTGTTCATTTATGACATCGACCATGAAAATGGAAAGCTGACTCCTTCTCAACAATCTTCAGTGGACGAAGTTCCTGGTCAGGGCCCGCGGCACTTCACTTTTCATCCTTCAGGCAAATTCGTATACGTGTTGAATGAACTTGGCTGTACGATCACTGCCTATGACCTTAGTGCTAACGGTGGACTGAGTCCGATTGAGACGGTAGGGACGCTTCCTGACGACTGGGAGGGCGATAACACCACCGCAGATATCCACACCTCGCCTGATGGGAATTACGTATACGCGTCAAATCGAGGTCATCACTCTCTCGTTATATATAAAGTTGATTCGTCTTCCGGACGGTTGACGTATGTCGGACATGAACAAACTCGGGGTGAAACACCCAGAAACTTTGCGATAACACCCGACGGAAGATTCGTGCTGGCTGAAAATCAGGATACTGGTACTGTCGTCACATTCAAGCGGAATGCAGATGGGACATTGGAAGCTACCGGCTCAGTGATAGAAGTACCTGCACCCGTCTGCATCCAGTTCATGTCTGTTGGTGGTTAGCCCAAAGCAAAATGAAAATAACAGATGTAAAAGTTTTTCGAACCGCTACACCGGTCCATAAAACAGCTGGTACAAATTGGTTATTTATTCGTATTGATACTGATGCTGGTATTTCGGGTTGGGGTGAGGGTTCCTTGCAGTACAAAGACGCTGCACTTGAGGCGGAAATTCTCGATTTCGGTAAATTCCTCGAAGGCAAAGACCCGTTCCGTATCGACTGGATCTGGACCTCTCTTTACAGACGTGTGACCTGGAGTGGGGGTGCGGTGACAATGTCCGCGATAGCAGCTATTGATCTTGCATTGTGGGATATCAAAGCCAAGGCACATGAAATGCCCGTATGGGAACTTGCTGGAGGAAAACACAGAAACGTTGTCAAGGTTTATGCGAACGGCTGGTTCGAGGGCCTGACGGAGCCGGTTCAGGGTGTCCCTGCGGAGACAGTTGCCAGACAGGCCTCTCCTGAGCTTCATGCAAAAGCGGCGCTTGAACTAAAAAACGATGGATGGAAAGCGCTGAAATTTTATCCATTCGGAGGTCCGCAGGTCACTACGCCCGAGCAAATAGATCATGGACTGGAACTGGTGCGGGCTGTAAGAGAAGCAGTCGGTAATGATATGGACATCGGCATAGATATTCGTGCCCGGCTTGATGTCTGGAGTGCAGGCAGGGTTGCAAAAAGACTCGAACCATTTGATATAGCCTGGTTGGAAGAACCCATTCTCTATGACAACGTTGAGGCTATGGCAGAATTTGCAAGGTCAGTGAATATTCCAATCGCGACAGGGGAGCAGTTGTATAACCGCTGGGAGTTTCGACCATTACTGGCCACGAACAGTATTGGGTTGATTCAACCCGATATTTGTCATTGCGGTGGTTTTTCCGAAATTCGGAAAATTGCCCATATGGCCGAAACTCATTACATAGCTGTAGCGCCTCATAATTCGAACGGACCGATCTCGACTCTTGCTAGTCTGCATCTGGATATGAGTATCCCTAATGCTTTCTTGCAAGAGATATTTGTTTCTTTTATAGACAGGTATAGGGAAGTACTGACAAATCCGATAAATATTGAAGATGGGTTAGCAACTGTTCCTGATGGGCCAGGATGGGGAGCGGATATAGACACTGAAGCCCTGGCAAAATATCCTGCAGCCGAGTTCACCCAGATTGAATCAGAACCGTATTTAGATTTTTAGCTAAAGTCGATCGTTAATCAATGAGCTTAATTCTTCGTGACGTTGAGAACCGATCAAGATACGTTGCCCGGTTTCCAACGTGATGATCACACCTTGATTTCCGCTTACGTTGTAGGCCTTGCCTTTGGCCCCGTAACGTATGCCCCAGCCGCCATAATCTTTTAGCGGGCTATATGTAACTGGCTCAGCATTATCGATGTCGCTGAAATAGAAAGTTCTCGACTTGAAATGGAATGGCCAAAAACGCAGATGTATCGCTTCGCTGCTTAGTTGCACATCCAGCCCCGTACGATAAAGGAAAAATGGGAACGCGATACCAAAGACAACGGCGAGGATGATCAGGACAGCATTCCCTGATGGGTTTGTGCCAAATGGAACGCCTAAAACAACCTGCTGGAGTATGGCCCATACAAAGATGATCGGAGCGATCGCCACCAAAACCCATATATACCACTGTCGAAATTTTTGGCTTTCGGAAAATATTGGATTGTCGATTTGCATTATTGTTACGAGTGCTGAACGGACAGGTAGCAGTATTTTATATTCCTTGATTCTAAAATAAAAACTATGCAAATCAAGAAGTTGGGATAGCACCGAGTTTGTGATCAACAAGATCGCCCCTCACCTATAATGCGACCGCCACTCAGATACTGGCAAAAATCTGAAATTTCGCAGGAGAGCAATGTTGAACACAGGTATTCCATCATTTCGCCCAACGCTGACAGGCAATACACATGCCGTCTCCACCGGACATTACCTCGCTACCGCTGCCGGTTATCGGATTCTTGAGCAGGGTGGCAATGCCACCGATGCGGGTGTTGCTGCTGGCATTAGTCTGAATGTGGTACTGCCTGGCTCTACCAGTTTCGGGGGTGTAGCTCCAATTCTTATTTGCGATGCAGAAACTAGGGTCGTTTCTAGTATCAGCGGACTCGGGCGGTGGCCCCGTTCGGTGAAATTGGATCATTTTGTTCGTTCCCGTGGTGGAAAAATTCCACAAGGGGTTGAACGGGTAGTTGTGCCCGCAGCAGCTGCAGCATGGATGACTGCCTTGATCCAGCACGGGACTATGTCCTTCGAGCAGGTAGTTACACCCGCTCTAGAGTATGCCCGCGACGGTATAGCGGTAGGCCATGTTCTGGCAAATACGATGTCAACTTTCGATGAGCAATCAGATCAGTGGCCTACCCGTACCGAAGCTTTCTCGGAAAACGGCTCACTCCCTCGCCTGGGGGAAACTCTTCACCAGCCCCAACTTGCAAGTACATTTCAACGTCTTATCGATATAGAGAAAAAGAACAAAGCATTGGGCCGTGAACGTGCGATTGAGGCAGCGTTGGAATTGTTCTACAAGGGAGAAATTGCTCAGGAGATTGTAACTTTTGTTC
>CAJWJL010000113.1:0-7039 GCA_913042135.1 uncultured Chloroflexota bacterium
CTAGCTTACATCTCTGGCAAGAGAGCACCGACATACGAAGAGCTAGACACTCAAATATCCGATTCAGACACGGGAAGCGACCAAGAAAAAACAAACTCCGTAACACAACACGATTTCACCGCAAAAGAAGCCCTGCGCACTCGTGGATTCTGGGCTTTGGCTATTACTCATATGCTCACAAATTTGTCGGTGGGAACGATTTCCGCACACGTCTATTTTCAATTGACAGACAAGAGCAGCGTCAACCTATCCGATGCAGCAGCAGCTACGGTAATACCTATCATGGCAGTTACCTCATTCACCTTTCAAATGATAGGAGGATTCACCGGGGACAGAATAAATAAGCGTATCCTGCTCCCACCTCTGTTAATAACTCAAGCTGCTTCTTTAGTTGTACTGGCACATGCAACAAATTATTTCGGAGCATTGATATTCGCCGTTTTGTGGGGGCTTGGCTTCGGCGCAAGGACCCCGATGCTCCATGCACTTCGAGGCGAATTCTTTGGACGAAAACATTTCGGTGTGATTCTGGGAATGTCAGCCTTCCCGATGGCGGTAGGAATGATGGTCACACCAGTAATCGTCGGGTGGGTTTTCGATCGTACCGGAACATACGAAACTTCTCTTTATGCACTAGCCTTAGCTTGCATCATCGGTACAATAACAATTCTGCTGGCCACAAAACCTGCTAACCCCAAGCACTGATAACAAATCATCATTAACGGCACTATTTAGCTCAATAACTGACACTCGACAGGAATCTTCAAGTTCACCTAACTTCCAATTCGGGTCAGCGCGCGTAGAATTAACACGTTTTAGTAATTTCCATTTTGGATTCAGGCAGTTCTACTTATCCACAAAGAGTTTCAATGCGAAAAATTGATGACATCGCAATCGACATGGGTCTCGATCCTGGCAAACTCGAACCTTATGGCCTCGATAAGGCGAAAGTTCCGCTTGATGCATTCCCTAACGGAGATGATAAGGCAAAATTAATTGTAATCACTGCAATCACACCAACCCCTGCAGGTGAAGGGAAATCTACCACCGCAGTTGGCCTGGTGCAGGGTCTTGCTAAGATCGGCAAAAAACCGGTTTTGACAATCCGGCAGCCATCTCTCGGTCCAGTATTTGGGCACAAAGGCGGAGGGACCGGTGGAGGGAAATCAACAGTTGAGCCAGCTGTGGATGTCAACCTTCACTTTACAGGTGACTTCCATGCCATCGAATCAGCGCATAATCTACTCGCTGCGATGGTTGACAATGCCGTTTTTAGAAACTCTATAGAAGGATTCGATGCATCCGGGGTTACATGGAGACGCGTCACCGATGCAGAAGATCGAGGATTGCGCACAATCATGACTGGTGGAGGCGGAAGGCTCAACGGTCCCGTACGTGAAACCGGATTCGATATCAATGCTGCGTCGGAAATAATGGCAATTTGCTCTCTCGCAGAATCATACAGCGATCTCAGAGATCGCATTGGAGATATCGTCGTAGGCTGGAAAAGAGATCGTAAGACACCAGTCACGGCCCGCGAAATCAATGCCGTCGGATCAATCATGGCTCTATTGCGAGATGCAATCAAACCAAACCTTGTACAAACCTCCGAGGGACAGCCAGCTATTGTTCACATGGGACCTTTCGGCAACATAGCCCACGGATGCTCATCCATTCTTGCGGATAAACTCGCTATCAATTGCGGTGATTACGTAGTGACAGAAGCAGGTTTTGGTGCAGATCTTGGGTTTGAAAAATTCATGGATATCAAGGTACGCCAGGGAGGTCCAGAACCTTCATTGGCAGTCATTGTTACAACAATACGTGGGCTCAAATGGCATGGAGGCGTAACAATCAATGACATGGACTCACCCAATCCTGAAGCGGTACGCAAAGGATCAGAAAATCTAAAGAACGCTTTACGCATTGTGAATATGTACGGCTTGCAGGCGGTGGTCGCAATCAACAGGTTTCCTACTGATTCCAAAGATGAAATAACCATCGTGAAAGAAGTAGCGAAAAGTGCTGGAGCTTTCAGCGTTCAAGAAGCTGACGGATTCATGTCAGGTGGTGATGGAATGACCGAACTCGCTACCGCAGTTGTAGAAGCTGCCAATCAACCCTCCGAAGTTAAACTACTGTACGAAGACAAAGATTCATTTTTCGATAAAGTGGAATACTTGGCCAAATCTCTTTACCTATCGAGAGATGTAACCTGGGGGCCAATGACCAAAACTACAGCACGGCGATTCGCCGACAACGGTTGGAACTTCCCTGTGTGCATGGCAAAGACTCACCTTTCCATATCTGCCGACCCAAAGTTGAAAGGAGCTCCGACCGGCCATACACTACCGATCAGGGAACTACGTATTCTTGCTGGAGCTCGTCAAATCGTAGCTCTAGCTGGGGATATCATCACCTTGCCGGGGCTTCCATCTCAACCCAATGCCTGGGATATTGATCTTGATGACGACAACGAAATAACTGGAATACTAAGCACCTAAGTAATTCTTCCCTAGCCAAACACTTCTGATAATCGAGTAACAACATGACATCTGAATCCCAGCCGACCTTTAGCTGTAAAGTGTGCGCAAATGTCTTAGAACCACGTTTCTTACCATCGGCACCCCCAAGTTGTCCAAGTTGCGGAGCAGACACGCAACCCAATCAGGCTGCCATCGACGCTCAATTGACCGTGTTTTGCCCGTCCTGCCATGCCAAAAACAGCGTATATGAACACGATAACTGCTCCAGTTGCGGAGCAGCGTGGGGTAATTGGTCAGGCAGTGAAGCTGTCGAGCAGTCACCCGAATCAGCTATAGAAAACGATCGAGTTCTATACAAATCCTCGCGCGGGCCCGAAGGTGGAACTACCCCACGTTGGTGAGTTCAAACCACCTGAGGCACTTCACCCTTTTCTCCACGACCAGCCTAAAATTCATTGATGCGATGATTTGTAATGCGCTGCAAGAAGGTCTTCACCAAAATCATGAGTGAAATCACGCAGTACCGAATGAATGTGGTTGGCACCATTTTGTGTATTGTCATACTCAATTAGGAATCGGGGATGTCGAATGGCGTAATAATGACCCTGCCCAACCTCTGGCGGACCCGCCCACGCGAAGGTTGTGTCATCAAACCCTGAAGCTTCAAGCTCCTTCCAATAATTCAATGCAAGATCATCAGCAGAACGAGTAACGTAATGCCTTACAATCCGCACAAGCTGGGTACGTTGGGAATCACTCAAAAAGTCGAATCCGATCCCCGATGGCACGATATTCGGATCTACAGATCTGATATTGGTACTCAATATATCTGCTGGAGCAACGGGATCGACAACCGCCAACTTAGCCTGATCTCCATCAAGAGACATCAGTAAGGATCGGGCCCAATCTTCCTCCTCTGGCAAGGTGCGTTCTCCTTTACGTTCACCATGCTGAATGACGGCGGGGTTTGCACCGAAGAAAAGTGGAAGTATTGATACCTCTTCACCGTTTACGATATTTGCAGAAAGAGCTATATGGTGCCCTCCAACTCTAAATCCCCAGGGCTCTTCAACGCTACCTGGAACGCCAAAAACACTGAACCAATAACGTTCAGGAGAACGTTCCCACTGCGAAATGTTCTTACTAATGCCCTCCCATTCCCCAAGAATTGTCTCTAGCTCAATAATTCGATGCGCCGTAGCTGAACCTCGCTCGCTATAACCTGTTTCCATCAATACAAAAGCCGCATCGCGTTGTTCATTGGACATGTCGCTTACGAGCAACCCATTACGATCAATAGGCGTGTAAGCCCACTCGTAACGCTCAATCCCAGCAAATTCAAACGATGCTGTTCGGCGTTGCTCATCATCCAACGAATCAAGGAAAGCCTTCGCAGCTATGGTCATTCGTTTTACTGCATCAGAGGCTGAAGATGAAATCGCTCTCGTGGGCATCACTACTCCTCGCTTTTATAAATTCTGCAAGAACAGACTCAAGATATGAATTTGAGATATTTTGTCATTGCCATCTTAATTCAAAGAGACAACTAAATGAACTACATCTTAAAAAAATTAACCACCCCAAACACCAAACAATTTCTCACAGGTTCCGCCTAATATTTGATCGCTTAAACCTGGTCCGATAGCAGGCTCAATACGATCAGCGATTTCCCATCCTTTGTCATAACCCGCCTGTTCAACGATGAAAGGAAAGTCTGTCCCCCACATTAATCGTTCAGCTGAATATGCATCGATCAATTGATGAACCCATGCGAACATGTCAGCGTAGGGAAAATCTTGATTTGAAGCACGCGGAAACTCCGAGAGTTTCACGTTCAGATTCGGATGGCGAGCCATCGAAATCAGACGCTGAAATTCAGGTACTGGAGAATTGTCTTTAGAAGGCACACAGTGTCCAAAATGATCGACTATAGCTGGTGTATCGGGAAACTCATCTGTAAGCGCCTCAATCTCATCGTAGTTTTGAGGGCTGACCAAAAAACCCACCGGTATACCAAGTTCGCCTGCACGCGCGTAAAGAGCTCTTCCAACATCACCATCCATAGTTTCACCCTCTCTCCAAAGAGCTGGGTTAAAACGAACACCTCTATAGCCTTGATCGACTAATTCAACTAACATTTCGACTGGATCATCTGCTTGAGGATCCACCAGACACATCCCAATAAATCTGTCCGGCCATTTCGCGATAGTGTGATTGACGTAGCTGTGATCGAAACCATGGACTATCGGCTGTACGATAAGCGATCCTGCTACGTCAGCTGCGTCCATCAACTCGAGCAAAAACTCAGCGTCACCCCGCGCTCTAAGAGGTTGTTCCTGTCCTTGTTTATACGGATATCTGTCCGGGTCATGAGCCCAAACGTGGAGATGCGAATCAATTTTTTTCATGTCAGTAGATTAATCCTGTAAAAGAATCCTGAAAACTGATACCAAATTTTATAAGTACGGTTTTATTGAGTTAGATTGTGAAGCTTACGACATCTGGACTAAATCAGAAAGCCAAGATAAATGCTATAAATTCATTCACAACTAAGCGTAGTAACGGGCTACTTCACTATTGATTGACTTACGAGTGGTGATACATTCCCAGCCAACCAATTAACTCAAACCTAATTCGCACTTTCACCTAGAAAACAAAACCAATGATCAAGCTTAGCCTCCAATCCCTTTGCTACCGCGACACATTCAATGCCGGAAAAATATCGATGCTTGGAATCATCGATAAGGCCGCTGAATATCAGATGGACGGTGTCGATCTCCACTTCACCCATTTCGAATCAACTAATGATTCCTATCTCGAAGAAGTAAAACGTGCCTGCTTAGAGCGGGGTCTACACATGTGCTATATCGGCGTTTCCAACAATTTTGGAAAAACAGGGCAGGAACTGCGCGATGAAATCGAGCTTATGAAGAAATGGATAGATGTCGCCTCAAAAATGGGTATCCCCATGATCAGAGCCTTCGGGTCATGGATTCCAGAGGGTGAATCTGAAGAGTCTGCATGGCCCAGGTTAGTTGCATCAACAAAAGAAGTGGCGGATTACGGAAAATCAAAAGGCGTCTATGTCGGTCTTCATAACCACAATCACGGATGCATCCCAGCAACCGGCGAACAAGTGATCAGACTTCTTGACGATGTCGATAATCCCTATTACACCCATATTCTGGACACTGGCCAGTACCGCGGTTCTCCAGGGGCATCATTCGGAGAAAGAGGGAAAGAAGATCCCCAATGGAATTTCTACGGCTCAATTGAAACATCAGCACCTCGTGCGGTACATGTCAGAGCGAAAATTTACCGAATCGCCAGCGGCGTAGAAAAATGGCTCGATTATGATCGCATTATGCCAATAATTAAAAACGTCGGATTCAACGGTTGGGTGTCGGTCGTGTTCGAAGGACAAGACGAACTGGACGAACCTGCTGCCGTCCCATTGGCCAATGCGTATCTGCGGTCATTATTAACTAAGTACGAGATGTGACCCTCCAAAGGATAAACCTTGAATCCTATATACCTACAAGCGCTTTCCTTCCAGGATGTTCACGGCCCCAATGAGGAGTGCATTCACGCAGCTGCGGATATGGCCGCCGAACTCGGAATCGCTGGTATAGATATAGAAGATCGACTCCTTAGGAGCTACGAACCAAATTACCTCCAAGAGCTGGCACACCAAATCGAGGCCCGCGGTATTAGCATCGGCTATTGTGGTCTCATTGTAGATTTTAACGCTCCAATTTCGTCGATTTCCGATGAAATAGATCGGGCGAAATTACTGCTCAACGCAATTCCATATCTCGGAGTGGAATCAATCCGGATACCAGGTAATGGGGTCGTGGGTAAACAAAGCACTGAAGGTACATTCAACGCCGTTCGCAATAAGTTTCAACAAGTTCTTGGTCACGCAGAAGGATCAGGCGTCACGGTGTATTTACACAACCACAACCATGGATCAGTCCCTTCCACTGGGGAACAGGTGCTTCGGTTGGTCAACGAGTTAAATAACCCTGGTCTCTCATATGTGTTAGATACAGGACAGTTTCAAGGGTCTCCAGGAGCCAGCGGTGAAGGATCACCAATTAATACGGCCCAGGATGAGCTTTATGAGTCCATTGATATGTGCGCTCCGATAGCATCAATGGTTCGAACCAAATTCTACTTCGCGCTATCAGGCCCTGAACGCTGGCTTGACTATCCACGTATAGTGAAATCATTAAAAAAGTCTCATTTCGACGGTCCAATTTCTATAGTTTATGAACCTAAAGGAGTTGTCCCATCAACTGACGCACTGCCATTGGCTGTCCGGTATCTAATCGATTTACTCAGATAACAACAAAAGTACGAAATAACTAGTGAAGGAAATTCATTATGGGTACCTACTACGACAACTCCATAGTTCCCGGTCATCTCAAAAGAAATTTCGATGTGTACGACCGGATCAAAGAACTTGACCTGAATTTAGGCTCATTTGACAGCGAAGTCGGCAGTCTGAAAGGTGCTGGTATTTGCGGGATAATATTCCATGAGTCAGGACT
>CAJWJL010000114.1:0-6971 GCA_913042135.1 uncultured Chloroflexota bacterium
CGGCCGACCCGAGGCAATTCGTAAAGCGGTGAATATTCCATTGCGACGGTCTTGACACCATTTAATATCTGTCTAAGTGCTTCGACCATCTGGTTACGACTTCCATAGGCTACTAACGCTATCGGACCTTGAGGGAACCTACCAGTATCAACTTCATGCGCAAGTATGGAAGGTGCACCGTTTGCAGGAATCCAGAGCCACACGGGTCGGGTTAAATTCCCGATGTGTAGACCCAGAGCAGCCTCGAAAACAGGGTTTGTATATCTGTAGTCTCTTGTTAGCCAACCATCGATCTCGGCTGAGTTCAAAAAAATGCGCGCTTCTTCTAGGTTATTCCCGTAAGGACTGGTTTCGATATTTGTCATGTTATGAGTAGAATTTTTCTTGCGGGCCAACTTCGATGTTTTTCCCTAAAACGTATTCGCAAGCAAGTCAGATTTTCCTAGTGTTAGAAAAATCTTGGACAGTGATTCATTTGGTTTACGAGTGATCGTCTAAATTATTATCGTTGCTCAGCCAGGTCTGCGTATGAGGCTACCGCTTCTTTATATGCTTCAGGAGTATTGATGTCTAAACGGACTATTGCTGATTCGAACATGACGTCCTTGCGGATAATGTTTGGCTTTTTGAATATTTCTCTGATGCCCTCACCTTGTTCCGTGATGGATGCCAGTTCAATTCTTAAAGATGAATCAAATATAAGGGGGTGTCCCCCGTGGTTGCTGAACCGAGGGGATGTTATGTCCGCACCGTAATCGGTATGTTCATTGAGGATCCTCTCAATGACCCAAGTCGGACGAGGTTGGTCTACTGCAAGCAAAACGATGGATCTGACATCGTCAGGTAGCTCCCCAATTCCTGTTTTTACAGATGTCGCTTTACCTTCAGCATATTTGGGGTTGTATGCCCTGATGATTTCTGGTCTGTCGATCAGTATAGGCATCATTTCCGCATCGTATTTACCCGTTACAACCACCACTTTTTCGCAGCCAGCTCGCAGTAGGGAATTCATTTGGTATTCGACCAGCGTTGTGCCACGCCAGGGCAAAAGTGGTTTTGGGCGACCCATCCGACTGGATTTTCCGGCAGCCAGGAGAACCCCGAAAGTTTTGTCAGTCACGTTAATCTGCGCCGGCTACTTCTGCGCCAGCCTGCCTCTTCGAGGTTTTAGCAGCGGCTTTATCAATTAGATTTTGATCCAGTGAGAGTTGACCACCGTCTCCACCTAAACGGAACCCAATGATCTCGGCCATTATCGACAGTGCAATTTCTTCGGGGGTTCTTGCAGAAATGTCCAGACCAATCGGTGATCTAACACCTTGAATTTGTGCCATTGTAAAGCCTTGTGCGAATAACTCTTCATAGATAAGAATCGTTTTACGTTTTGATCCGAGCAATCCGACATAACTGGCTTGCGTTCGTATTGCTGAGGCAGTGGCTGACGTGTCGTAACGGTGCCCACGGGTAGCGATTACTATGAATGAATTCGTGCCGATTGGTAGTTTTTCAAATGCTGATCCGTAGTCAGATACGATGGTTTTATCAGCTTCCGGGAAACGATCTTTATTAGAAAACTCGTCCCGGTCGTCGATCACGAAAATTCGGAAACCGAGAGTTGAGGCTATGTTTGAAATTGCCTTTGAAACGTGCCCTCCGCCAGCTAAGACAAGCGTCGGTGGTGTCGTATAGGCTTCTATGAAATATTCAACTCCCGACTTGATTGAAATATAGTCGTTCTTCCCCATTGCTAGCAATTTTCTGGCTTCTGACACTGCACTGGCATCTAATTTTTCATCGCCGAGTGAACCTTTGGTTGAACTGTTCTCGCGTATCAATAACTTGGAGCCCACAATTAGGCCTGATCCATCTGGTACTTTCATAAGGCTCGCGACCGCTACAGGAGCACCACCTTCGTAGGCCGCTATGACCTCTTCATTGGTGTCTTGGGCCTCCACAGACTCACGAACCGGATCAAGTAGAAAGTACATTGTTCCACCGCAAACGAGACCATCCTGGGCAGCCAGATCTTCGTTCAGTTCGTAATCTCGCATTTCCGCTGGTCCGCCACTTTTGAGGAGTTGAGAAGAAGCGAACCATATGTCGCCTTCGACGCAACCTCCACCAAGTGTGCCAACTCCTGATCCATCTGCGCGCACAAGCAACTTAGCTCCAGGCTTTTGTGGTGTGGACCCGGATGTTTTTACGACTGTGGCAACAACCATGTCATGCCCAGATTTTATTTCTTGATGCGCTGCTCGAAATACCTGTTCCATGTTTTCCCTAATTATTTAACGTCTGTGTTGCTATGGGTGTAGGTACAGATGGGTTAGTAGGTATCTACATTATTTTGACGCATAACCAATGAGTTCTGACAACAGTTCAGATTAGTATATCGGAGCACAAGGCCTCGTTTATTTCTGTGATTAACCTCAGAGATACCAGATAATCGGCGTATTGAGCCTAAGATTCGCTAAGGCGTTCAGCAGCGTCCTGAACGGAGCGAACGATCTTATCGTATCCAGTGCATCGGCAAAGGTTACCGGCAAGTTTAAGGCGGATTTCATTTTCTGTAGGATGCGGATTATCATTCAAAAGAGCTGTCGCCGCAATCATGAATCCTGGAGTGCAAAATCCGCATTGCAGACCTGAGTTTTCGACAAAGGCATCCTGGACGGGGGATAGGTGACCATGATCCGCGAGTCCTTCGACCGTGGTGACTTTGCAACCATCGATTTCAGGTGCTAACACAAGGCATGAACAAGATGATTTGTCGTCTATCATGACTGTACAGGCACCACAGTTGCCGTTTGAACATCCTTCTTTTGTTCCAGTCAGGCCTAAGTGGTCACGGAGTGTTTCCAGCAGCGTCCAAGTTGAGTCGACAAGAATCTCATGTTCAACGTCGTTCACAGTTGTCTTTATGTGTTTTTTGCTCATGTTTAGATATTTCAGATGGTGTGATAATCGAATCTCAATGGATGAGGATTCTCAGGCCAGTCGCTCCAGGCAAATTTTCAGTGTTCTCTTGGTCAGGACTTTGACGAGTTCTTTTCTGTATTCTGCAGAACCACGTACGTCGGTAATTGGCACAGCCGCTTCTACCGCAAGATCTGCTGCTTCTTCGATAGTTGGATTATCAATGGTCGACCCCTCTAAGAATTGCTCTGCTGCATATGCTCTGACGGGTGTTGGAGCCACAGACGCAAGAGCGATACGAGCCTTTTTGACTACGTTGGATGACGGTTCGACTTCGATTAGCGATCCAACCCCTGCTACAGCGATATCCATTTCGTTACGAGGGATAAAGCGTAGGTAAGCAGAGGCGGTATTCGAGGAGGATAACGGCAGGACGAGCTCTTTCAGGATTTCTCCTTTTTGCAGAACCGTTTGTCCCGGCCCTGCAAAGAAATCGATTAATGGAATTTCACGTTCGCCTGTAGCGCTCGTCGTGCGGGCTATAGCTTCATGAACCAACAAGGCCGGAATGGTGTCAGCAGAGGGAGCGGCATTACAAACATTTCCACCGATACTGGCCCTGTTTTGTATGTGGATTGAACCTATCAATTCAGATGCTTCTGAGAGGGCAGGGAAGCAGTCATTTTCCGCGGTGAGGTTGTGGACTTCAGTGCAGGAAACGGCCGCTCCTATTCGTAAGTGCCCTTTATCTAGTTCAAGAGCGAGAAGTTCAGGCACTCTTTTAAGGTCTACTACCAAATCAGCGTTTCGACGATTGCTTTTCAGCTGGTCAATAACGTCGGTACCACCTGCTAGAGGGCGAATTTCTCCATTTCCGGATAAAAATCCCAGTGCAGTTTTCAGCGAGGTTGGAGCCTCGTAATCAAAATTTGGCATGCGTCAGTGTTACTCCAAATATCCAGATAACCAGTCGGTCGAAATTATATGCCTCTAGCCCACCCTGTATGGTGCCAGAGTGTCCCATTTGGGTTTAAGTCCCAGGCCAGGTAGATCCGGTGCGTACACGTACCCATCTTTAATTACGAGTTCGTGCTCCCATACCTTGCCATGCATAGGATTTACCGAGTCGCGGTAGTACTCGAGGATTAATCCGTTTGGTATTGCTGCTACCAGATGTATGTGCACCTCTTGGGCTCCGTGTGGGGCAACATCCAGATCGTTAGATTGTGCGAGTGCGGCAACTTTCATGAACTCGGTGATACCACCGAGTACTAAAGCATCCGGTTGCAATATATCCACGGCGCGTGCGTTGATCATGTCGCGGAATCCGTAGCGGGTGTATTCATTTTCTCCTGCAGCGATCGGAACAGATGTCGCTTTAGTTATTTCGGCCTGACCAATGTAGTCGTCAGGTTCAACCGGTTCTTCAAACCAGAAAAGATCGTATTGCTCGGCTTTTCGTGCGAATTCGATTGCCTGGTAATGGCGATAGGCGTTATTGGCGTCGACCATCAACTTCACATCTGGACCTATTGCCTCCCTGCAAACACGTACTCTTTCAATGTCCTCGTTGATTGAGACAGCACCAACTTTTATCTTGACTGCCCTTGCGCCTAAATTGACGTTGTCTTCCATTTCTTGAGCCAGCTCTTTAAGCCCTTTACCTTCCTCGTAATAGCCACCAGCTATGTAGGTATCGACTTTGTTGGTGAAACCCCCGAGGAGTTTATAGACTGGCAAATTAGACACTTTGCCCTTGATGTCCCAAAGGGCGATATCTATTCCCGCAATGATCCTTGTCGAAATCCCTCGACGCCCCACTAGTTTCGGACGCCACATGGCATGCCAGAGGGCTTCGTTATTTAGTGGATCTTGACCTATGAGCCCTTTCTTGAAATGTTCAACGAAAGAGGATCCGACTTCGGGAGTAGACTCTATTCCGCCAGCAAGTCCAATTCCCTGTATGTCAGGATCGTCAGTATCGATTACGACGATGTTAAGCAGATTGTGCGTGTAGGTATAAAGGCCGTTTGTGATCGGGACAGCGCGCGCCCATTTGAACATTTCTAGTCGCACATCTGTGATTTTCATCGATCATTCGCCTTTCAGTTTCGTTTGGTTACTTGCTTCCTGAGTGGCTCGGTTTTCAAACAGTGCAGCGGAGTGTAGCAGCGGTCATTACGTATTGCTCAGAGGAGTTGATGTACTTCTTCTAATTCCGATGATTTTTTAGATGTATTTATGGGATATCGGGGCGATACAATTGATCTAATGCAAGCTCACCCATCAGCGAGTACCTCATTTAGACAAAGTTATTTGGAGCGCGACCGGATCGAAGAAGATCGATTCGAGGATGATCGTCGTCGTCGTCGCGGCATGGCCTTTGCGCTTGTACCTCTAGGTATCGCCATGGCTCTCATTGTTCATTACACGAACATAGTTGTCACAATCGATGAGGCTGACTGGCAGTATGTCCTCCACCGGCCTAACTTTGTAAACATATTGAAGCTTTCTATCGCCCCTTTTATCGGAGGGGGAATAGCGATGCTGGTGGCCGGTAGCATAGCTACTGCTATCGCAGGTAGAGAAGGGCGTTATTTGCCGCTTGTGCTCACGGTTGTGTTGTATACGCTTTTTCTTCCAATTATTGTTGGACTGTTATTACCTGCAAATCTTTTTTTCCTGGATGTCACCGGACTTTCTGTTGTAGAAGTGTCCGTAGGTGAGGCGCTGTCGGCCTGGATTTGGGGAACGCCCTTTTTTGTTCTTACTTATACGTTAACGGGCTTTAAACAAGCGTTCTGGGCTGGCATTGCGTCGGTTGTACTGGCTGCTGGCGTGTTTCGATTCATCGGCCCAAATCATGTTGATTTCAACGTTCGTCGAACTGCTGCCGTCACTACTGCAGTAGGTTTGGTGGTGGTGGCGGTAATAATGTTCGGTCCGATAGGTATATTCGAGCACCTGTTCAACGAGTTCCGTACCGATTAGTTGCCTAAAACGTCGGCAAGGGCGATACACGATTCGACTGACTGTTCGCAAAGCATGACGGTGTTACCTACTACAGCGAAAGCCTTGTACTTCGTGACTGCAGAAGAACCTGCGCCTCTGTTACTGGCTCCGTACTGGCCTCCCTCACGGAAACTCTGATCAATTGCATCTGCAGCATTTTCAAATCCTGCTGTCTTGGCGATTTCATGCGATTCGTAGAACCTGACTTCAATATCCTTGGCGTTGAAGAATCCATACCATATGTCGGTGGCCTGAGGAACGGTTTCGGTATCGTACTGTTTGGACTTTTTCCACCCAGCAGCTACGTAATCGTCAAATGTAAACGACTTTTCTGGAGCAAGGATTGTGGAGACCTCAGCAAGAGCGTCATCTACTTCCGTTGCTGGAGCGGCAACTTCATCGGCAGAGTCAGATTCTGAGCTACAGGCTAGCAGCAAAGAAAACGCTGCGATTAGTGTTGCCAATAAGGCCAAACGCCCCCAGTTTGTGAGGTTGTTAAGGCTTGCCAAGTAAGTCATATGTAGGGGCTCCTAAAGTTTGGAAACAGGTGAGAAGGTTACCAGCAGTGTTTAGCTCACGGCAATATTTTGATTGCAACAATTACTTGATGATTACACGCCTGCTTTCTTAAAGCCGGAGGAATCAGCGATTTTAAAAATCGCTATCCTTTGCAAGAGGACGTGCAATAGATGTTCCCTATAAGTCCAAACTCATGAGAGAATCTAAATTGCCTTAGTATGCATGCATTATGCTGCATGACGTATTACAGAGCACGTGTGGGCCCGTAGCTCAGTTGGTTAGAGCAATCGACTCATAATCGATTGGTCGGGGGTTCAAGTCCCTCCGGGCCCACCAATTTCACTGCTGGGTACTTGAATACGAGTTCAAGTACCTAATTTCGCTCCTCAGTAAATTGAGAGGAATGCGAAATGGAAAACACCGATAAAGCAGTCGATTACGTCATTTATTTGGACTCTTTTGCTCTATCCCTAAAAGTAGAGGGTTTAAGGCCGCACACGATATCTTGTTATGTTCGTGATGCA
>CAJWJL010000115.1:0-6969 GCA_913042135.1 uncultured Chloroflexota bacterium
ATTATGATCAGTGCAAGCCTGTTCTTAGGATTTAAAGGCAATGAACTCGCTTGGCGCGGGAAAAAGTGGCAGTCTGTTGAACACTTCAATTCATTTCAACGGCAATGGGCGTCATGGAGTATCAGACTTAGTGCGGCGATTGGGGCAATTTTACTCGTTTTCATTATCACCCGGACTGGTGGCTGACCCTCTGTGGAAAACGTCTAACTCTGAAGAGTATTTAAGCCTTGTGTTCACCGCCCTAAATATCCAGGACGTACTGCCCATCCCCACTTCTCTGCATGCTGCTTAGTCAGGTTAAGCAAGTGATCCTTAAAATCATCACTTTGAATTGGCGGAGTTGTCATAATTACGGCATCTTCACCGTTATCTGAATAGTATCTGATACGCAGTCCTACCTTTTGAAATCCATATTTCCTATACAACTCTATAGCGACATCGTTTGACCTACGAACCTCCAGGGTAACTACTTTGGAATTGTTCGCTAGCGCTTGTTCAAGGGCACTAATAAAAAGAAGCTCGCCGACACCCTTCCGACGATCGACCTCTCGCAGACCAATAACTATCACATGCGCTTCATTGACAACAAACCATAATCCTACAAATCCTGCGATGTAATCGGGAGGTAAACGAGGAGGGTTTATGTAATCAAGAAAATATCGATTTACCGAACGCTTAACACGTGCTGAGAATCGGCCGTCCTCTTTTTCCGCTTTTGTAGCTATCATCAATCTAGACTTAAACTTTTTTTCATTCGACCGCCATCTACGTACAGCATTCAAATAAAGTCCATTATTCCTTGTGATATCACGGGATATACGACTCAACGGGATCACTCCCGGAAACGCTTCACGCTCGATACTTTCCATCATCACAGCGTCATCGAGCAAGGCTGAACGTACGGAAAATTCATTTTCCTTTGGAATGTTTAAACCGTCAAAATGATCAGACTTAGCTGATCCAGCTTGAATGCCATCAGCCAGAAGATTTTTTGAATCCCCGACAGTATTGTTGGCGGTATCAGAATGCGTCATTAATTTTTACACACAACATCTAATTCAACATTATAAAATCAACATACATCGCGTACCTTATAGGCAGGAACATACAATATCCAGTTTACTGCTCTTCGCATTGATGTTGACAAAAATGAACTAGAGCAGAGTCGCTTGGCCCGAGGCTTGGTCAAGCCGCGGCTCAAGGCCAATATGTGAAAATCCATCTGCCGTCGTACGACGTCCTTGCGGAGTACGGACAATGAATCCGATCTTCAACAAAAATGGCTCCACCACGTCCTCAAGAGTTTGTTGATCTTCGTTAATCGTCGCAGCTAATGCCTGTATACCTGCGGGTCCACCCTGGTAGTTCTTGGATAATGTCGTTAGATAAAGTTTGTCCAATCGATCTAACCCAAGCGCATCCACCCCCTCCACTTCAAGAGCCTCTGATGCTACAACCTTATTAATGACACCAGTATGTCGAACCTGGGTAAAATCTCTTACACGACGAAGTAAACGGTTGGAAATTCTAGGCGTCCCTCTCGAACGTTTCGCTATTTCTAAAGCACCAAGATCATCAATATCGACCTTGAGAATACCCGCTGAACGTGAAATTACTTGTGACAGTTCTGCGGTTGAGTAAAAATCAAGGTGATAAGCAAGACCGAATCGTTCCCGAAGAGGGGCACTCAACATGCCAGCGCGTGTCGTGGATCCAATCAATGTAAATGGTTCTAAAGGCAAATTTATACTTTTCGCGAATGCTCCAGAACCAGTCATAAAATCCACTCTGAAATCTTCCATTGCCGAGTAAAGATATTCCTCTACCGCGTGGGATAGTCGATGAATTTCATCAATGAATAACACATCACCTGTTTTCAGATTTGAGAGCAAGCCAACCACATCGGCGGGGCGTTCCAAGGCGGGTCCTGACGTGTGTACGAGTGTAGAGTCGAGCTCTCTCGCAATGATATGCGATATGGTCGTTTTACCTAGCCCGGGAGGGCCGTGAAACAAAGCATGGTCTAACGTATCGCCACGTTTCTTCGCAGCAAGCACAGCAATTGAAATACTATCGACCACCGCTTTCTGGCCAACATAATCTTTAAATCTGCGCGGACGCAGATCTTGGACTAATGGAGTTTCTGGCTCTGGAGTGGATCCTTTATTATCTACATTCTGCTGTTCCAAACCTGACTCATTCGACTCACCTGACAGCATTCTGGCTCCATCTGCCGATGAGCTTGACTGAACAATCCGTTCGCGTGGATCTTTATCTTGCTCTATGGACTTTCTGGACATCCGTCCACTCCAATGTTGTTTAAATCAGCAAACAGAACTTCCAAGTTAACGGTCACTTGGATAATTGCGCTTTGAAAACCTCTCGCATAAGTTTTTGCACGTCATCAGCGATACCGGAATTATTTCGAATTGCATTTTCAACTTTATCTTGTGCTTCAACCGAACGATAACCTAGGGTCACCAGAGCTTCAACTGCCTCAGCCCTTGCGTCGGCAACTTGCTGAATTTGGGTCTCCCCAGAAATATTAACATCCTGTAGCAGTGCAGTCGCTGCCACTTTGCCTCCTAACGTTGCGACAATTTTCTGAGCAGCCCTACTGCCAATGCCTGGCAAACGTTGGAGTGAGCCAAGATCCTCAGTTTCTATAGCCGAAGCTATAGTAGAAACTGGGAATACTAACGCAGCAGCAGCCTTCGCCGGCCCAATTCCTTCAACTTGAATAAGCTGTTCAAAAAACGCCTTTTCGGTCGGATGGCGAAAGCCAACTAACATAGGCTTGGGTTGACGATCCGTAACATGGTAGTAAATCTCTAATTCAACCTCTGACCCAGGGCCGATACCATCGTTCGCCAGTGATTGATAAACGTACGTAGGTAAACTAATTTCATAACCTACCCCACCAGCCACAACTACAGCACGCCCTGGCTCGCGAGTTAAGCTCCTGATAAATCCCGTGATGTAGTTGATCATAAAACTGTTTGTTCTACTTGGTCGCTTCAATAGCTTCGACAGCTGGGCTCCCAGCCATGATTGCATGACAAATGGCGATGGAGAACGCATCCGCTACATGCTCATTCTTTGCCACGTCAGGTGCCCGTAGATGAGTAGACACAGCGGCCTTAACCTGTTCTTTACCTGCCCTACCTGACCCAGTGACAATATTCTTAGCACGTGTAGGTTGATAATTAAAGACAGGCACATCGGCTTCACCAGCGGCCATGACTGCTACTCCACGAGCGTGCCCTAATAAAATTGCCGTCTTTACAAATCTAGCATGGGAATGCAAATCTTCTATCGCCACGGCATGAGGATTGAATTCTTGAATTACGTCACGAATAGCTGAATAAATCATGAATAGCCGCTGTTCCATGGGTACACCAGACTTTGTGCGCACAACCCCACCCTCAACAACCGTATAATCTTGCCCGTCAACTTCAATCAATCCATAACCAGTATTGGTAAGCCCAGGGTCAATTCCTAGTATTCTCAAATCACGAATCCATTCACCCCAACTTAAACAAACGCAAAAAGCATTTCACTCGTAAAGTCTAGCCATACCCCTTTCCAATCTCTAAATAAAGTTGTCGGGTCACAGATCCCACAAAGTTGTATGGAAACACAGCACTTCAGCATATCCTTAATACTAAAAAACAAGAATCTCTTCATACGCCCAAAATACCCAGGAAGAATTGACAATGCAGCCGTTTTATACTGAACAGCAAACACTTCTTGCGAACACTATGCGTGAATTTGCAAATGAAAAACTGGCCCCGCTGGCACATGAAGTGGACGAAACCGAAAAATTTCCTACTAATCAGTTTCGTGACTTAGCCGACTTAGGTGTCACGGGAATGACTCTCCCCGAAGAGTTTGGCGGATCCAACGGTGGCTACAAAGACTTCATGGTAGTTGTCGAAGAGATAGCATCGGCCTGCGGCTCAACCAGTACGGTACTAATCACACATGTTTCTCTAGGAGCCCAAACCATTTACCATGGCGGATCTAACGCTCAACGCGCTCGTTGGTTACCTTCATTGGCATCTGGTAAAAAGATTGCGGCGTTCGCACTCACCGAACCATCCACCGGATCTGATGCCCTCGCTTTAGAGACCTCACTCACGCGCGACGGAGATGATTACATCCTCAACGGTTCAAAATTATTCTGCACTAACGGTGCTGTCGCGGATATTTTCTCAGTGTTTGCCAATCAAAATAAAAAGGCAGGTCACAGGGGCGTCACAGCCATTGCGGTCGAGACTGGAACTCCCGGTTTCACCATTAATCCACAACACGGGAAGATGGGGATGAAAGGATGTGCTACAGCCGAGTTAGTTTTCGATAACTGTCGCGTCCCTGTGGAGAATAGACTTGGGCAAGAAGGGGAAGGGTATAAATTGGCTCTCCAAATTCTGGACTCGAGCCGCATCATGATCGCAGCTCAATGTCTCGGCCTCGCCAAGGGTGCACTAACTGCTGCGATTACGTATTCGAAGGGTCGAATAACATTCGGAAAACCAATTGCAACCCGACAGGCAATTCAATTTTCTCTTGCCGACATGGCCACTGAATTGGACGCTGCGAGGTTACTAACTTATCGTGCCGCATCCTTGTATGACGAAGGACTACCTCACGGAAAAGAGTCCGCCATGGCCAAGTTGTATGCTTCTGAAGCAGCTGGTCGAATCGCAAGTAAATCCCTTCAAATTCACGGTGGAGTCGGATACTTCAAGCCGTCCTCAGTCGAAAGAATATATCGTGACCAACGTGTCACTGAAATTTATGAGGGGACTTCAGAGATTCAACGTTTAGTTATTTCAAGAGCGCTTTTAGCCGATCTGATCGAATGAGTTATTCCAACCAAACAATCTCAACACATTTACGAAACATTACTTACTCTCAACCCGTGGAAGCAAACCTTTGGTGCGGTAACTTTGCAACCCAAATAGTTACCTACGTAAACACTTGCTCACCTCGGTAAGTCATTATTAGAGTTGTGGACTGGTTTCGATTAACCACTAACCGACAATTAAATCTATGAAGGTCTCTAAAGCAGATTCTAAGTCATGATCTTTAACGTTGCGGGACTGTTATCGGGAATGCTCGGTGATAGTCGCCAGCACAAAATTGAAAACGAACAGTTAATGGTTGCGGATCGTTTACTGACACATATTAATGGCCCGGTACATTTGATCAGAACTGACAGAACCGTGATATTAGACGCTGATATTACAGCTGTGACCGAAGGAACTTGCAGTAGATGCCTCGAAGTAGCAACCGTAAATATTAGCGTTAAAATGGATGAGGAATTCTACCCGCTAAACATGGACTTAATGGACCAACTTGATGGTAGCAATAAGGACGATAATTTTTACTATGATCCAGCCCTGATTATTGATAAACGAAACTTTTTGGACCTGGCAAACGGACTGGGTCAAGCACTAGTTGCCGCAATCCCGATTGCGCCTTTATGCAAAGACGAATGCCTGGGAATTTGTGCCATTTGCACAGTCAACCGCAACTTGATTGACTGTTCGTGCCCACAAAGTCGCTCGGATCTGCATTGGAAATCTCTTGATAAATTACTAGACAAAGGAGCAGAATCTCCTAGTTGAATGCACTTAGGTTCAGATTCTCACTAAATATGCCACCACTTCCAAAGAAAAAACATACTAGAGCCCGTAAGGGAAATCGAAACGCCCACAACGCTATCAAACTACCGTCCTCTTCAGTTTGCCCGTGCTCGCGGCAAGAACGAATTCAACCTCATAGAACTTGCCGAGAATGCGGTAATTTCAATGGACGCACAATGCCAGGTAATTGGCCTCAAGCAAACCTCCTCGAGCAGGTAGAGCCTATTGAGTCTGCGCCAGTCGAGCCTGAGTCTTAATACGTGCTGTTCAATCGGGAGATCAACTCTTAATATGACCAACGATAAAAATTCAAAAATCGCGTTCTTATTCCCCGGACAAGGTTCCCAAGCTGTTGGTATGGGTAAAGATCTGTATTTAAATTCTATTGCAGCGCGCGAAGTTTTTGATGAAATTGATGACGCACTAGGCTACAAACTCTCCACAATAACGTTCGAAGGTCCGGAAAACGACCTAAAACGGACAGAAAACACTCAACCTGCAATCATGGCAACGTCAGTGGCTGCGTGGCGAGCGATGGAAGAATCTACAGGGGTGCTTCAAATCCCAAATGCGATTGCTGGACACAGTCTTGGGGAATATTCTGCTCTTGCTGTTGCTAATGTCCTCAGCATCACCGATGCAGTGAAGCTCGTTTTAAAACGAGGCCAACTAATGCAAGGAGCTTGCGAACAACGTCCTGGCGGTATGGTTGCTCTGGTAGGGCTAGATGAAATAACAGCTGAAGAAATATGCAGAGAATCCGGCGCTCAAATGTCGACTATAAACACAGACCAGCAAATCATTATCGCCGGTGACCATCAAAGTCTTACCATGGCAATTGATATCGCTGGCACGCGTGGAGCAAAAAAGGCTATCCCACTCCAAGTTGGCGGAGCATTCCATTCTGGACTTATGAGTCCCGCACAAAATGGTTTAAATGAGATGATTGATTCACTAACATTTCATGACCCATTAGTCCCCTTAATTGGAAATGTCACGGCCAAGGCATTAAAGACGGCTGAGGTTGTTCGTGAAGAACTCAGACTGCAACTGACATCATGTGTCCAGTGGAACGATACCATCAAGCTCATGCTGCACGGAGGCATTAACGATTTCTATGAAATCGGGCACGGCAGAATACTTTCTGGAATGGTGAAACGCATTGATCGTAAATCTAAAGTCGCAAACATCGACGATTTCACATCAGTACTCGCGTACGCAAGTGCTTCTTAATTGACTTATCTGGCTACCTCACAATTAATCACTTGCTAGCAGGTCGGGTTTCGATGCCTACAGCGAAATCAAAGCTATCCACTAA
>CAJWJL010000116.1:0-6953 GCA_913042135.1 uncultured Chloroflexota bacterium
GCCGGCTCGTAATGGTGAGGTTTATTTACCTAAGGTTATTGAGAGCGCATCACAGTTAGGGCGGTCAATGATGTTGGTTTCTAATCCTGATGCCGGCCGGGGGATTAATGACCTCCATGAATTGGCTGGTGTAGAAAAAATTATGCGGCGACGAACGAATGAATTTCACATGAAAAGCGGCGTCACAATTCAAGATCCCGACTCAACATACATTGATTTTGACGTCGAAATTGGTTGTGATACTCAGATCGGTGCTGGTAGTCACATTGGAACAGGCTCGAAAATAGGCTACAACGTAACAGTTGGGTCAAATACAAAGATTATGAGGAGCCAAATATTGGACAATGCAACAGTTGATGGTGCCCGCGTGGTTGATTCAACAATTGGCGAGAAATGTTTCGTGGGATCGAATTCACTTGTCCGAGCGGGTTCTGAATTGAAGACTGAAGCAAAGATCGGCAATCTCGTTGAGATCAAGAACTCAGTGATCGGATCTGGTTCCCAAATATCGCATTTCAGCTACGTGGGAGATGCTACTGTTGGCGAAAAAGTCAATATTGGAGCCGGTACTGTTACTTGTAATTATGATGGCATTGAAAAACACAGGACGGTTATTGGAGACGGTGCATTCATAGGTTCCAACACGATGCTGATAGCTCCAGTAAAAATTGGTAACTTTGCACGGACTGGTGCAGGAGCAGTTGTGCGATCTGAGGTACATGAAGGTGAAACTGTGGTTGGAGTGCCCGCTAAACCATTAATCCCCAAATGACTTTAATGTTCCTAGTGAATACTCTACGACAGAAATTTAAGCGAATGATTAGAAAATCAGAAGATCTTCAAAGCTCCGATCAGCCTCCTTATACCAATAGGCAGGCTACGCGGGTTAAGGTGAATTGTAATGTCATCTGAACATTTGTTACTGCTGATGTTAATTATTTCAGGTAGTGCCTTTTTCTTCATTGCTCTTGCAATTTCTTCACTTGGGACGCGTATAAATCCTCTTCCTGCGACTGTTCGCAATCCCAACAACGGTGGGAACGTTAATTCCAATGGTGAATTAGGTGCGGACCATCAGGATGATCAGGATTATGGGTTCTCAGGGAGACTTAGCGCTGAATCTAGCTTGATTGGTAGAAGCGTTCAGGCTGTTGCGCTTATATCTGGAGGCCTGTTGGTATTTGCGATTTTGGAATTAGGGTATGGAGTCACTGTTTTAGGGTATCAACTTGGGTTGAGCGGGCTGATAACAGCGATAGGTGCCGTGGTCCTTCAACTGATCGCATCGGGTCTGTCTGGATATCAACGCAATTGGGCACGGGCAATTAGTAAACCGACTGGAATGGTTTTGCGTTGGACGAGCGTGATTCCTGGTATTTCTCATATTGTTGATTTTTCACTTTCTCGCGGTCGAGGAGAGGATGCAGTTGACGAAGATGTTTCAGCAGCACTTCAGGAAAGTTTAGATTTTCTTGAGGAATCAGTCATACCAGCAGATCAAAATGAATTGAAGATGATTCGTGGGATCTTGAGAATGGATACTGTGAAAGTGCGTGAGATTATGGTGCCACGCGTCGACATGAATACTACAGCCTCAACATCTAGTATCGGTGCCGTTGCCGACCTTATGTCAGTTGGAGGGCACAGTAAAATACCAGTCTACGAAGACGATTCGGACACTATTGTGGGAGTCGTTTTTGCCCGTGATGTTCTATCTGCTTTGGACAATGACAGAGATCCCGATAGTCCGGTTAAGGATCTTGCCCGCCCAGCTCTACATGTACCGGAGTCCCAAAGTCTTGAAAGGTTGTTAAGGCAATTACAAGAACATCGGACTGGTTTAGCGATTGTGGTTGACGAATATGGTGGCGTCTCTGGCCTGGCGACGGTTACTGATTTAATTGAAGAGATCGTTGGAGAGTTGATTGACGAATTTGATGTAGATGGCCCGGAAATAGAGACAGTTGGTACAAAAGAGATAATTGCTGATGCTGGAGCTTCAATAGATCTCATGAACCAAACTCTTCATACGTCGATTGTTCCAGAAGGGTTTGACACCGTAGGTGGCTTGGTATTACGTGAGTTAGGCAAGATGCCATCTCCCGGGGACACAGTTATCGTTGGTGATGTAAAAATCACAATTCAGGCTGTAATCGGCCGTCGGATAAGACGGGTGAAAATTGAACTCCTTGAGGTCGAATCTTCGAGTACTGATTAAATGGCCTGCTACTCAGGCGTTACCTTATATATCAGTACGTAGGCGTTCATTAATACACATTCCGACAATTACACTTAGGTATTCGAATCCCCTATTTGTGTCCTGCTGAGATATAAATGTTTCTGTGCAAACCATGCGTTATCGATTCGGTTAAACAAAGACGCCCCGGAATCACCGGGGCGTCTAATTTAATCCATTTAGGATGAGGATTTAGCCATCTACTTTGTCTACGAGTAAGACTGCTGTTGCTCCTCGATTACCTTGGTCGCCAGTGGCCAGGATGGTATAGATACCTGCACCCCAATCATCAGCAGCGACATCGAGTGAAAAAGCACCGTTTTCATTGGCAACGGTTAGAGAATCATTGCGCTTTGAGGTTGACGCCGAGAGGAGTTTGTCAAAACCACTCTTCTTGGCTGACACCGAAATGCTCTCACCTTTAGCAAACCCACCACCAATAATGGTGAACGACGCTGCGCCATCGGTTAGCTCTGCAGAGCTTCCGCCAACTACAGCAAGTCCGGCGATATGGGTTGTACCGTCGGCACCGTCGGCACCGTCGGCACCATCGGCACCGTCTTTACCAGCAGCTCCTGTCGCACCAGGGTTACCAGGGTTACCAGGTTCACCAGGTGCGCCAGCTTCTCCAGGTTCACCAGCTGCGCCGGGGTTACCAGGGTTACCAGGTTCACCAGGTGCGCCAGCTTCGCCAGAATCACCAGGAAGGCCGGGAAGGCCTGGAAGGCCGGGAGCGCCAGGTGCGCCAGCCGGACCGCGCTCACCCTGACATGCAATTGCAGCCATTAGGGCGAACATCGTACCAATCAAAAGGAAAGCCTTTAGCTTTCCGCGGAGCGGTTCTGTCATTGGGCTCCGTCCTCCAGTCTTAGTTTTTGAGTTACCTTGCGCTACACGCGTCCTTGATAACTCAGTATGCAAATAACGCAACAAGAGGGTAATGATCCCACATTACGCTTGAGTTACAACGACGACGCGCAGCATGTACAGACGCAATGTTAATCGGCGCATTTCTAAACTGTCAAGCAATTCAGCATGAGCTTGCCGGTGGTTTTTCATCATATGGCGGTTTTATATTATGAATTATTTTCACTTATATATGAGTTGACACTCCGATCACGTTTTTCCCCTTACGACTCAAATTGTGTTAGTAAAACTGTGTTGGAAAGGCGACCTTCGTGATATTCTTGGTGTGTTCGGAGATCATAAGAACTGAAACGAAGTAATCAAGAAAATTAATAATCCCATTATTCGGATCCGCGGCAATATTGCTTAGGACTTGCCAATTGGAGAGCACTTAACTTGGATCATTCAGAACGAACTGCTGTAATTGAGGAGTATCGAACTCACGCAAGTGATAGCGGTTCATCCGAGGTTCAAATAGCGTTGCTCACGGCTCGTATCAAGGAGCTCACCGAGCACTTGCGCGAGCACAACCATGATCACAGTGGTCGGCGTGGCTTACTAAAAATAGTCGGTCAACGCAGGCGTTTGCTGAATTATCTTAACCAAGAGGATGTTCGTCGCTACAGCGACCTTGTGAACAAGCTGGGACTCCGCAGGTAAATAATTTCTCAACCAGGAAGCTCTCTGTCTGTTCAACCTGTACCTAAAGTTACCTGTTGATATAGGTGGTGTGGGTATTGGACTTACTCGGATTATGGCGGCTTTAGCAATCCGTCCCAAAATATGACAACGGGATTCACACGTACAGAAGTAGAAATAGAAAAGAAATGATAAACAACTTTGAAATGGAAATAGGCGGCCGGGTCCTCTCGTTTGAGCACGGTAGAGTCGCCAACCAAGCTGCAGGGGCAATAACTATTCAATATGGCGACACCATGTTGCTTGCAACCGCTGCAGCTTCGAAAAATCCTCGTCCAGGAGCGGATTTTTTGCCACTTACTGTGGATGTTGCTGAAAAATCTTACGCTGCGGGAAAGCTTCCGGGTGGATTTTTTAAGAGAGAAGGGCGTCCCGCGACTGAGGCTATTCTGGCCAGCCGTATGATCGACCGGCCTATTCGACCTTTGTTTTCTAAGACAATCCATAATGAAATACAGATTATCGTCACTATTTTGGCCACAGATAACGTTAACCCTTACCCAGCACTAGGAATTGTTGGTGCATCTACAGCTCTTGCAATATCGGACATCGCGTTTAACGATCCAATCGGTGCTTGTGTAATTGGACTTGTCGAAGGTGAGCTTGTCGTTAATCCTACTTACGAAGAATTGCTTACAAGCGATCTTGAATTGATGGTTGCCGGTACCGGCGATGCCACAATGATGGTGGAATCTGGAGCGAATTTCGTGTCCGAGGCAGTGTTACTTGACGCGCTTGAGCTGGCTCAAGAGGTCAATGGTGCCATTGTTGAACAGATCCAGGAGATTCAACTTAAGGTAGGTAAAGAAAAATGGGAAGCTCCGGAGGTTTCTGAAGAAGAGAATGCGGCTGAAAAAGCTACACGGGATCTGGTTGGAGAAAAATTTATTAAGGCGCTTAATGAACCCGGAGATAAAGCTGCCCGGCAGGCGCGTATGGACGAGGTGATGGACAGCACCATAGAAAAACTGTCTGATGATCATGAGGCAGCTCATGTTAAATCTACTCTTTATGCTCTCGAAACGGAGGCCGTCCGTAGCACGATATTAGAAGATAATATTAGGCCTGATGGTCGGAAATTAGATGAACTTCGCCCGTTGAATTCTGAAGTCGGTTATTTACCGCGAGTACATGGTTCAGGCATTTTCACTCGTGGAGAAACTCAGATTATGGGCGTTTTGACGCTTGCCTCCGCCGGAGAACGCCAACGTTTAGATACTTACGGTCCCGAGACTGAAAAGCATTTTATTCATCACTACAACTTCCCGCCTTATTCAGTAGGGGAGGCAGGGCGATTCGGTTTCACTGGTCGGCGTGAAGTAGGTCATGGCGCGTTGGCCGAGCGGGCTCTTAAGCCAGTTGTTCCAAGTCAGGTTGATTTTCCTTATACGATTCGCCTTGTATCTGAGGCATTAAGTTCAAATGGTTCAACGTCTATGGCGAGTGTCTGTGCCGGTTCACTAGCGATGATGGATGGTGGAGTGCCTATTTCTGCGCCTGTCGCTGGTATAGCTATGGGCCTCATAACCGGCGGTGATGGTAAATATTCAATACTTACAGATATTCAGGGAGCAGAAGACCATTCTGGAGACATGGACTTTAAGGTTGCAGGGACACGTGATGGGGTAACTGCTTTGCAAATGGATATCAAAGTAAAGGGAATTACATTTGAAATAATGAGCCAAGCTCTCGAGCAGGCTCGTGTTGCACGGTTGGCGATTTTGGACAATATGGAAAATACTATTGCCAGTAACCGAGATGATTTGAGTGAGTTTGCTCCTCGAATGCTTTCGATTAGAGTTCCGACAGATAAAATCGGTGCGATTATCGGCCCTGGTGGTTCAGTTATTCGCGGAATGATTGAGGAATTTGGTGTGACCATTGATGTTCAAGATGACGGTACAGTGGTCGTTGGCTCGCCTGATCGAGAGAATGCAGAGAAGGCTGAGGCTGCTATTAATGCCTTAACCAAAGATGTGGAGATTGGAGATAAATACACAGGTCGGGTCGTTAGAATTATGCCGTTTGGGGCGTTCGTCCAGATTCTTCCTGGTAAGGACGGGATGGTTCATATTAGCGAGCTTGCCCAGCACCGAGTTCCCGATGTTGAATCTGTCGTAAATATAGGGGATGAGCTAGAGGTGATGGTTATCAACATAGATGGCATGGGGCGCATAGATCTATCTCATAGGGCGCTATTAGAAGAGAGTAATCAAGATGGTGGTGATTCCTTCGATACTTCTCGTTCAGAAACGCGCGGATCTCGTGGCCGAAACGATCGTGAAGATCGCGGTGCTCGTGGTGGTGGTGGTGGTGGTGAGCGTGGCTCGAGGCGTCAACCACGAGATTTTGATACCGATCGCAGGCCCCCACGTTCAGATCGCTCAAGTCGTGATGATGATAGTAGTAGCGGTGATCGTCGTCCAAGGCGTCAAACTGGTGGATATGACGGGAGTGGTCGACGTTCGGGTCCGCCGCGTCGTCGTTAATCAAGTAATTATTAAGCATTGAAGACAACATGGCATCGGAAATTACAGTTGCAGTAAATGGTGCGTTAGGGAAAATGGGATCTACCGTTCTTACAGCTGCGGCTTTTGAGCCCGGGGTGACCCCGATTGGTGGAGCTGATATTGCTGCATCCTCCTCTTCAACGGTAGTTTCAGGTACCTCGATATCTATTCCTTTGGCTTCAAGCCTTTCTGACTTATTTAAAACAGTTAAACCTGATGTAGTCGTGGACTTTACTAATGGCGAGGCTGCGAAAAGCGCAATTATTACTTGTATTGATGCAGGGGTTAGAGTTGTTTCGGGTTCTACTGGACTGGCCGCTGACGACTTTGAAGAGATAGCGAGATTATCTGCGCTGAAGCAGGTAGGAGTGATCTCGGCTTCAAACTTTGCTCTTGGAGCGGTGGTTTTAATCCATATTGCGGGAATCGCCTCTAAGTATTTTGATTATGCTGATTTACTGGAAAGTCATCATGAGGCAAAGGTTGACGCTCCGTCGGGTACGGCTTTGTCCATTGCCGAGGCGATGATCGAAGGGCGGGGTTCAGGGTTTGACCATAATGTTGTGGAGTCTCAGATTCTGGAAGGTACCCGAGGTGGTGAT
>CAJWJL010000117.1:0-6938 GCA_913042135.1 uncultured Chloroflexota bacterium
CTAAGAAGCCCGCAGCTAAGAAGCCCGCAGCTAAGAAGCCCGCAGCTAAGAAGCCCGCAGCTAAGAAGCCTGCAGCTAAGAAGCCTACCTCAAATAAAGCTAGTGAGCCTGGAGATAAATAGTTGACCACGACACAGCAGTATTACTACGCAACAGGGCGTAGAAAAACCTCGATCGCACGTGTTCGTGTTTATAACACTCCAGGTGGTTCGACCGTGAATGGTAAACCTATCGATGAAGTGTTTACCGTTGGTGCGTGGCTTCGAAAAGCAGTTAGTCCACTTCAGGCAACTGACCTTACTGACAAGGTAACGGTTGTTGCGAAGACTCATGGTGGCGGTTCAGCCGGTCAGGCTGGAGCGTTCGCTCATGGTTTAGCGCGTGCACTTGTTGTGATGGATGAGAACAATCGTAAACCCCTTCGAGATGTGGGCCTTATGACTCGTGATCCCCGTATGAAGGAAAGCAAGAAGTATGGGCTTAAAAAAGCCCGTAAAGCTCCTCAGTACACTAAGAGATAAACGATTCTCTAACGGGTGGTTCTATAGAAGAGTTCTTTGGAAACTTTTCTAATTGTTTTCGATTGATATGCACCTAATCAATCCGGCGAGGTCTGTCAGTATGGAGACTTCCGCGTATGGGAATTTGGCTTGTGTGGTTTTTAATACGATTTCGGCAATTGGGGGGTCGATTTCCACGTAAGCGGCACTATAGCTTGGTTTAAGCATTCTCTGAATTTCTTCCAAGAGAGGTGCGATGACTTTTATGCCATCGGGCCCGCCATCGAGAGCTATTCGTGGTTCTCTAGTGATCTCCGCCTCAAGAGATTTTATTACGTGGCTTTTTATGTATGGTGGATTTGAGACGATGATGTCGAATTTTCCTTGAAGTGGTCCGAGCAGGTTACCTTGCGCAAATTTGACTTCGGCACCTAGTCTACGGGCGTTCATGTGTGCGACTTCTAAAGCTTCTGATGAAATATCAGTTGCGAAAACTTCGGCCGATGGCATCTCAAGTGCAATTGAAATCGCTATCGCTCCTGAGCCGGTGCCCACATCAGCGACTCTAGGATTTTCAATTCCACATTTTCGGACATAATCTATCGCCCGTACAACGAGTTGCTCGCTTTCAGGGCGTGGAATTAACACGCGCTCATCAACTGTAAATTGGCGTTTAAAAAATTCAGTTTTACCGGTGATGTACGATAAGGGTTCTCGATTTATTCGTCGTTCTACGAGCGATTCCAGTACTGGCAACTGATCAGTCGGAGCAATCTTTGAGAGATTGCTGAGCTGATGTGTTGCAGACCACCTAAAAGCTTGTCTGATTAAAAGTCTTGCGTTGGTGGCGGGGTCTTCGATTCCAAACGCACTGAGTTGTGCGGTGACCGCCTTTATAAGTGTGGAAACGGTTTTGATGGCCATTTATGACGCTAGTGTGTTTAGCTGTTTGCGGTAGCTAGCTTACGCGCTTGTTCTTCCTGCAATAGTGCATCGATGAACTCGTCGAGTTCTCCGCTGAGGACATTCTGCATTTGGTGGCTTGTGTAACCTATACGGTGATCGGTTATTCGTGATTGGGGGAAGTTGTACGTACGAATCTTTTCAGAACGGTCACCGGTTCCCACCTGAGCTTTTCTGTTTGCACTGATTGCTTCATTTCTCTTACGCAGCTCCATATCCCATAAGCGTGATCGCAAAATTTCCATTCCTTGCAGTTTATTTTGTAATTGAGAACGTTCGTTTTGACACTGAACCACAAGTCCGGATGGTAGGTGTGTTATGCGGATTGCGGTCGCAACTTTATTGACGTTTTGACCTCCGGCCCCACCTGAGTGAAAGACATCTATTTTCAAATCGTTGTCATTGATTTGGATGTCCAGTTCCTCAGCCTTTGGTAGTACCGCAACAGTAGTTGTCGATGTATGAATGCGTCCTTGAGATTCAGTTGCAGGTACTCTTTGGACACGGTGCACTCCACTTTCAAGATGTAAGCGTTGGTACGCTCGCTCACCTTCCAGTTCGAATGTAACCTCTTTCAGTCCCCCAACGCCGGTGTCGTTTTGGCTTAATACCTTCAGCTTCCATTTGCGGTTTTCAGCGTATCTCTGGTACATACGGAATACTTCTGATGCAAATAAACCGGCCTCATCTCCACCAGCTCCTGCTCGTATTTCGATGACTGCATCGGCATGTTCTGTTTCATCTTTTGGAAGTAACTCGAGTTTGATGTTTTCCGTGAGAGCTTCTAGTTTCCGTTGGAGCTCTTGTATCTCTTCATTCGCCCACTGTCGCACCTCTGGATCTTCCTCTTCCGTGATGATGTTTTCTGCACCTTCCAGGTCCGATTGTGTTCGAATCATTTGATTCCATAGATCGACGATATGCTGGAGTTGGCTGTATTCACGGCCTAATCTACGGATAGCGTTAGGATTTGATGCGGTTTCAGGTTGCGACATTAGATGTTCAACCTCACGGTGCCTACCAGCGATATCATTCAGCCGTGATTCCATTGTTTGTTGCATATCTAGATTTTTCTATTAGACCGTATGTGTTCGGCAATTGTGGCAGCATCACGACTGATTTCTTTCTGAACACCGTCCGCTGCTAAATTTTTCAAACTTACAGTTCCTTGATTAACTTCTCTGTCGCCGAGGATTAGAACATTTTCCGCTGCTTGATTATTTGCATAGCGCATCTGCGCTTTTAGTGACCTTTTAGGAGCTAGTATTGTAGAAATCCCCGCTGCTCGCAATTCTGTTGCCAATGAAGCAGACGCTTTCCCAGCGTCCCCTACCGTGATTATTATGATCTTCGGACCTTTAAGTGGAGCTACCATTACTTTTTGTTTTTTCATTTCAAGAATCATTCGCTCAATTCCTGAACCAAAGCCAATAGCGGGTGTTTCGTGACCTCCTAAAATACCAATTAACGGGTCATATCTTCCGCCAGCTAAAAGCGTTTGCTGTCCTGTAGCACCGATTGGTTCGTACTCAAATACTGTGCGATTGTAGTAATCCAGACCGCGCACTAATCGATGGTCGATCGTATATGAAAATTCAGGATAATTAGTTTTCAGATTGTCTAGTAGTGTCAGTAAAGAAGTCCAGTGTTCTTTGGTTTCTCCTGTTATGTAATCCACAGATCTTGGTGCTGCATCAGTAAGTGACTGTGTGTCAGGATGTTTTGAATCGAGCACGCGTAATGGGGCTCGTTCAAGGCGTTTTCGGTCGATTTGCGGCAACTGATTTGCCACAGATGTGAAGTATTTCTCCAAATCACTGAGATAGCCAGATCTGGCCATGGGGTCTCCCAGATTGTTCAATCGAAGTGTCACCCCCTTTATTCCCAGGTCATCGATGTATTTCCAGCCGAGCTCGATTATTTCGGCATCCACTTCAGGTGATGAATCCCCGATTATTTCGCATCCAAACTGATGGTGCTGACGCACTCGACCAGCCTGCGGTCTTTCGTATCGAAACATTGGCGCCATATAGAACATGCGCACTGGTTGTGGGAGATTGTGTAAGCCGTTTTCGATGTAAGCGCGACATACAGAAGCGGTTCCTTCGGGACGTAGCGTTATCGAATCACCGCCGTGATCTTCAAACGAATACATCTCTTTCTGAACGATGTCCGTTTCGTCACCCACACCTCGTTGAAAAAGATTCGTTTCTTCAAATGTGGGGGTATCGATACGTCCGAATCCGAACTGTTCGGCGATTTTACTGGCAGTCGAGTAAACATGAGACCAATGAGGTTGGTCCTGGGGGAGTATGTCTGATGTCCCGCGTGGCCGTTTGAAATTCATGTAAGTGATTGTCTCTTAAACCAAGGTACCATCACATTGGGTGGATCGTAGCAAAGTCACGCACCGTTGGTTAGATCAGGGTTTAGGAACCCAAACCTGCTGCTTGATATATCTTACCTTCGGTTTTTATTGCCGGCGCGTAGACCATACGAGCTTTGTTCATTTCTCTGAGATTCTCAGCGCCTACGTATCCCATGCAAACTTGCAATGCGCCGACAAGATTCAATGTCCCGTCGGTGCGTGATGATGGTCCGTATAGAAGTTGATTTAAGCTGTATTCGGTACCCATATTAATTCGTGTTCCACGTGGGAGCGAATCATGCCAAGTGGCCATTCCCCAATGGTAACCATGGGCGGGAGCTTCTTCACATTTGGCGAACGGGCTGCCGATCATCACGGCATTTGCCCCGGCTGCAAAAGACTTACACACGTCACCTCCAGTCCGAATTCCCCCGTCGGTGATTATAGGTATGTATTTACCGGTCTCTTTGAAAAAATCGTCTCGGGCAGCAGCACATTCAACAGTAGCGCTAACCTGGGGAATACCGATTCCTAGAACTTCTCGACTTGTGCAAACAGATCCGGGCCCAACACCAACCATCACGCCTTGAATGCCTTGTTGCATTAGCTCTTTAGTGACCTCATAGGAAACTGTATTACCAACAAGTACTGGAACATTGAGATCTTCGACCAGCTCAGAAAAAATTAAGCCTTTCAAACTTTTTGATGAATGTCTGGCAGTCACAACAGTTCCCTGGACGACCACCATGTCAGCGCCGGCTTCCACAGCCACAGGCGCCATTCTCTTGGCCGTCTGCGGGACAAATGAAACAGCAGCAGATCCGCCTCCCTTTTTCACCTGTTCTACTTTTTTTGCGATTAGTTCTGGTCGTTGAGGTGCAGAGTAGATTTTCTGCATGATTCCGGTTGCTTCTTCACGCGGTGCCGCCGCTATCTCTTCATATATTTCGGTGGTGTCTTCGTAACGGGTGTGTAGTCCGTCCATATTCATAACTGCAAGCCCACCCGATTTTGTCATTTCGATTGCAAAATTTGGATCTACTACAGCATCCATTGCTGAGGCAATAAATGGGATATCCAGCTTGATTCCGTCGAAATTCGTCGACAAATCTGCCATTTCCGGATTGATAGTGATGTCGCCTGGAGTTATTGCCACATCATCAAATCCGTATGCGGGCTTCAGTTCCTTGAAGTCACGAGGCACGTTTTGAACTCCTTATTTTTATTATCAGCAGGAAATTTTGCTTGCGGCGTTCTGGCATTTGATGGTGGTTACGAATTTCGCCGCACGTCCATTCCAACTCAGTATACGCTCAGTTTTTGCGGTTCGTATACTCTGACTTTAAGGCATCATTAAAGTTGAAAATTGTGATGCAATTGCTATCCTAGCCTAGCTGCTAAATCGCAGGTTTTGGCAAGAGATTAGTGTTGGAAATATGGCAGGTCAAATCATTGGAATGAATTATTCAGGAAGTATTACTGATGTAGCAGGAATTACAGTCGGCCATCATACGGATCTCGAGAATGGTACGGGCTGTACTGTGCTTCTGTCTGAACACAATGCCGTCGCTGGACTTGAAGTACGAGGTGCCGCTCCTGGTAGCCGTGATACTGAACTACTTCACCCTGTAGCGGGTGCTAAGTGGATAAATGGAGTGACTTTGACGGGTGGGAGTGTATTTGGTCTGGATTCCTCCGGTGGGGTTATTCGATACCTTGAGGAACAAGGCATTGGCATCCAAATGGGAAGGATTCGAATTCCACTTGTTCCATCTGCGGTAATTTTTGATCTTGGATTTATCAATCATCGAGTACGACCTGGTTTCGATGATGGTTACGCAGCAGCAAAATCGGCATCAGTTGAGTTTAAAACAGGATCCGTTGGAGCTGGCACCGGTGCCACTGCTGCCAAGCTGCTCGGTCAGATGTTTTCGATTAAGGGTGGAATAGGAACTGCTTCGGTAGAAGTTTCGAACGGAGCAACAGTTGGAGCCCTAATGGTTGTGAATGCTATAGGGGACGTGGTTAACCCAGACACGGGTGAAACAGTTGCCGGGCCCCTCACTGAAAACGGGTTTGATAATTCGGTTGAATTGATGATCAAAACGCCTTCGAAAGATACAGGTTTTTTTAGGAATACGACTGTAGGAATCGTGGCGACAGACGCCAAGCTCGACAAGGTAGGTGCTACTCGTTTGGCGATGGCAGGACAAGACGGAATCGCGCTTGCAATTCGACCGGCTCATACGGCAAATGACGGAGATACGATATTCGGCCTTTCAACAGGAACCCATACAGAGCATACTTCAGGAGATACTCTTCATGCGGCTGCTTTAAAAGCGGTGCCAGAGGCCATTATGAATGCTATTGATTCTGCTGAAACATTGGGTGGGGTTCTTTCTGCGAAAGATGCGAAGGCTAGGTTTGTATGACCCCTCTTCCCGTATTGAACAAAAAATCTCCTGTCGCCGTTTTAGGAGCTGGGCGACTTGGTTCAAGTCTCGCAATCGCTCTGGACAAAGTTGGGTATACCGTTGCGGCAATCACGAGTAGACAGCCTGCCCATCGTGAATGGCTGAGTTCGCACCTTACAACCGGTATAGTTGTTGAGAGCGTCCAGACGGCAGCTAACGTTGCCAACATCGTGTTCATAACTGGACCTGATGCTGATATAGAAGAAATTTGTTCAGGGGTGAAATGGCGATCCCATCAAGCGGTTGTTCATTGCGCTGGCGCCTTGTCATTGGCTCCCCTTGATCGAGCACGCGTTGCTGGAGCCCAGACCGGAGGATTTCATCCTCTTCAAACGTTTCCGACGATTGATTCGTATGAGCGCCTGAAAGAGGTGTCATTTGCAATAGAGTCGGCTAGTCCCACGCTTTTAGGTTGGTTGCGTACCCTTGCTGGAGATTTAGGTGGTTCGGCTTTCGAAATTGAGTCATCCCAGCGAGCTGCTTATCACGCTTCAGCTGTAATGGCCTGTGGACTTCTCTCAGGCCTCATTGGATTATCAGCTGAAATGTGGGAACCTCTGGGGATCGAGCGTAAAGAGGCACTGAGACGATTAATTCCGCTTCTTAGAGCGACGGTTGATGCTCTCGACGAAA
>CAJWJL010000118.1:0-6848 GCA_913042135.1 uncultured Chloroflexota bacterium
GGCAACGCCGATGATATCTATCGAAGTCCTCAGCATCCTTATACTCAGGCCCTGCTTTCGGCAGTGCCAATTCCGGATCCTGCCGTCGAACGCAAACGGAGTCGTACGGTACTAAAAGGCGATATTCCTAGCCCGTTGAATCCACCAAGCGGGTGCGTCTTTAGTCCGAGGTGTCCAATTGCAGAAGATCGTTGTTTTGTTGAGGCTCCGATGTCCCGGACGCTGAGTGATGGACGAAGAGCCGCATGCCATAAGGTATAGATTTGCTCTAAATATATTGGATTAGTTGGATACGACCTGATAACCGATTGACATATCATTTGGCCCAACATCACAATCTAAGTGGGAACCTAATTGGGGGATTACCGTGGTTAGAGTCAGTATCGTCAGCAGTAACAGGCGCATTAATGGGATAACCAATGCCCTTGAACTAATTGATTCCGACGTCGCTATTCCCGATAAACCGGTGATGGTCAAGCCGAATTTCGTTACTACTTCGAATCAACTTGCCGCTACCCATGTCGACTCTACCCGTGCAACACTCGACTATCTTTCCAGAAAGGGTGTGAGTCAATTTCTTATCGCGGTTGGCCCTGCAATTGGTACACCTGATTCTGGCTTCGATAACTATGGTTATCGTGACCTATCAAACGATTTTAATATCGAATTTATGGACTTGAATACCGACGATCGGATTCCTGTGCCTGCATTTGACGATCTGCTCAATCCACAGACTCTTTACATGTCAAAGCGACTTTCCGAGTCATATGTCGTATCGGTCTGTCCGATGAAGACTCATAACAATGTGGTTGTGACGTTAGGACTCAAGAATATTTTAGTAGGAACACTCTCAGGGAAAGAGCAGAAGCGCAAGATCCATAAAGGTAGTAAAGCGATCAACCTCACACTCGCAAAAATGGCTCAGCACGTCGTACCCGATCTAACTGTTATCGACGGTGTGATTGGAATGCAGGGTAATGGACCTATCGCCGGATTTGAGATGCCATCAAATGTTGTGGTTGCATCGCATCATGGAATCGCTGCTGATGTCGTTGGATTGCAGGTTATGGGTTACAGGCTTGATCAGGTTGGTTATCTGCGGTACGCGATGGAACTACGTAATCTTGGTGTTGAAGATATCGAAGTAGTTGGCGAAGACATCGATAACGTTAAAGTCTTATATGCTGACCACGAAAACATCAACGATCAACTCACTTGGCCGCTTCAGGCTGATTGGCACAGTGTTTTCGATCGAGCATAATCGCCATTACGCTTTAAACGTTCTGCCTCGCGGGGAACTTCCTTGATATAACGATCCATCTGTTTGTCCCATTGATATGCTCGTCCATCTTCCGGTTGTACCTGTGCTGTTCGTACTTGTCGCCGTTCAGTGTAATTTTCAGTGGATTCGCCCGGATGCCATCCACATGCAAGGCATAACGATTCGTCGTAGCGATACGCCATTGCTAAAGAAGAACATCGTTTACATCGATTGTTTAGAAACACTCTAGGGATTGATCGAGTTTTAGTTTTGTAACTCATAGTGCAGACCTGCCTTCTTCATTGGTTACTTGTTAAGGCACTTTGTCAGACTCTTGTGAAGGAAATATGAAACTGTTGTGAAGAAAACTTGTAGACGTGTTTCACGTTATTGAAGTTACATCGAAGTTGATTTGACCACGCGATCTCCTATCGCGCTTGGTGTGAATTTTCACCACAGGGTCGCTTCCCCGTTTTTTAATCCTTCAGGATTGCCGGCAAATCTCTTTGGTGATTTGCCTCAGCGGTTGATCGGAGGGTAGAAAGTCAGCTCTGCTCCAAAATTCTCCATGCTCACGACTGTATCTCCTCGAAGCCTGGCACGGACTTCTCGGGTTCGGTGGTTTAGGACGAGCTCACTTTCACTTACAGGGTACGAGACTTGCACAGGCTCTCCCAACGTTGGCTCAGCGATTAGGATGTAACCGTTTATAACTTGGAACTTGGTAGTACCTTTTATCTTGAGTTTAGTTCGATCGACCCAGGTTGGGAGGCGAATCCACAGTGGACCTGATTTGAGCGGTGTAGCCGTTACCCCTGAATTGTTTGAGGCGGCTTTGACATGTAAAAATTCGGTTTGACGGTCAAACATCATATTTACTATGTGGCCACGCTCGATTGCTATTGCAGATTCCCGTAAAACTTCGCACAGAGAGGCTACCGCGCCACCCACGATGTCCATGTTGAAGCTTATTCGTTCAAGGCCGAGTGGCCTGTGGCCGTAGGGCGCAGGGAATCCAAAAGCTCCTAGGTGTCGTCTTGCCACGTCGTGCAGCCCATCTTTTGATGATGGGTTTGCCGGTTCAGGGATAAACGAGTTGTCACGCAACTGTGCCGGCAGTAAATGTCCACGGATGATGCGTTCCGCATCTTGGAAGTATTCAGGGTATCCATATCTACCGATGATGAGTGCTGTTTCGACTATATCTCCTGTGTTATTGCACTCTCCACGATCAGGAGGGCTGTTGTCGTTGCTACTTTCAATTACCCAGCCTATTTCGTCACGTATTTCCCACAGACCATTGTCGTAAAAAGTTTTAACACGTTTGAGCAGTGATAAGTCAGATGTGATGTCTGCGAGCTGAGCCAGTGATGACATCACACACGTAGTGGAGTGTGTATGGGTCCCAAATTTTTTTCGGTCGTATGTCCCATCCGGAAGGAAGAATTCATCCGTTGCTTTCGAAGCAAGGATTGTCGCTAGTTCAAGGGCAGGACCGTGTTGAGTGGCGGTATAGTATTTTACGAGGGGTCCAATAGCCCTTGCTATGCCCGTGATGAAGGTGTGATCCTTGGAGGCTCTCAGGCCGAATTCTGATTGCAGCGTGTCCCAATCCCATCCATTTTCCGGTTTCCATAGTTCTAGTAGAAAGGCGATGCTGGCCTCTGCGATTTCAGCAGCTCGATCTGAACTTCGGTATTTCACCAGTGCAAACAGGGCGTGAAACCCTTCTCGAATGTTGTGTTCGTTGAAGTTGATCAGAGGACCATTCAAATCATCCCGATTGAGTGGTAGCGGAGTAGATCCAGAGTAGGAAAAGAATGCAGCATTTGAATGTTTTTGTATCGCTTCTTCGTCTATCGTGATCCCAACTACATCTTCTGCAGTAAGCAGAGCATTTAGATGGCGCCCGGGTACGTGCGATTCACCGTGGACGCTACTGAAACTCAATTGAGGGTTTGGAAGCACCTCTGAAGCGAAGAAAGGTATGTCATTATCGTCGGTATTGAATACGCTCGACATAGTTTTACAGCCGAGCTCGATTGCGGAACGGATATCGGAAGTATTTACGTTCAAGAGAGTTGGCATTCAACTTGGTTCGTGCGTTAATTGTCGCTGGTTTTCGGTTCGATCGTTTCTAGCAGGTCGTTACAGAGAATACGTGCTGTTTCAATATCACCACCTGAACAGAGCAAAATCATGTTGGCGTAGATAGAGTAATCCCAGTATTTTGGGCTTTTGCAACTCTGTACTCCGTGTGAGACCGGTCCTGATCCTTTGTCTCCTTTACACTCTCGGGCGTCTTTTACGCCTTCCGGCCAGCTCATCAATTCTTTATCGAGGATGGCGTCCTCACCACTACGCTCATCCGCTTGTGTGGTCCCTAGTTCGATTGCATCGGAATGAGAAGCGAAAAACCTGACTTCATAGTCTTTACGATCATAAGGATCTGGCCCCCAAAAACCGTAGTATGCATTGTCGGCTCCGACCAGTCCCTCGACGTCGTATGTTTTTGATTTTTTGAAACCGACCGCCTGCAGGTCTTCGATAGTGAGATTCTTACCGGGGTCGTAAATACGGGGGATAGCTGCCTCATCTGAATCGTCGCTACCACAGGCGATTGCGGGACCCAACGCGACGAACGCTAAAGCAATTACGGATAAAAACGAAATTGAGATGAATCGGTTCATATGAAATCTCCTAGTCACCGACATTATGCTGTAGTTATGAGATTTTTTCAGTATTGGTGAATTAGGGTTACAGGGTTAAATTCCCCCGATCCTTGCTCATAATGTATGCGAATCGATCAAAAAGTGGGTATAAATTCGAGTTGGGCATCGTGTATATAAATAGAGAAGAGTAAATGTAAGCAAGCAGTGGACCAACCGTTTTTGTGCTAGGTCGGTAATAGGAGAATTAGATGTTTGCAACGATAGGCCATACGTTTTCCCTAATGAAAATGAGCTGGGACGTTTTGATGAAAGACAGGGAATTACTACTCTTTCCAGTTTTCACCGTGCTTGGTCTTATAGTGGTTTTGGGAGTATTTTTTGGTATCGCATCTACGACCGGATCGCTTGAACGTTTAGATTCAGAAACGGCTACGACTACTGGGATGGACGCCGCTCTGTATGTACTGGCTTTTTTTAGTGCGTATTTCGTGGTGATATTTTTCAATGCGGCCTTGATTTCTGCAGCACTAGAGCGGCTAAGAGGTGGAGATCCCGACGTATCATCGGGTTTGTCACACGCTTTTGCACATATTCATACGTTACTGGGGTGGTCGATTATTGCGGCGACTGTGGGCTTAATTCTTCAATTACTACGCGCTAATCAACGAAATGCGATTGCACGTATCGTTATCGACATGATCGGTGGTATCTGGGAATTCCTGACCTTTTTTGTCATACCGATTCTTGTCTCAGAAAATGTCGGGCCATTTGGAGCGATAAAACGATCCTCAGGGTTGGTTAGAAAAACTTGGGGTAGGCAAATAACAGCTTCGTTTGGATTCATGATCGTTTACATCTTGGCCGTGATAGTTGGATTGCTGCCAGCCTTTTTAGTCGGGATGCTATGGGGCCCTGCGGGTGTGGTAGTAGGGGTATTGACCGTTGGCTTAGCGTTGTGCACCGTTCAAGCGTTAGAGGGGATATTTAAAGCGGCTCTTTACGAGTTTGCGATGGGTGAAAAACCTGCAGAGTTTGATCTTCGTACTTTGCAAAACGCCTACAGACCCGCCCCGGCAGGTGCGGTTTGATTGAGGATGGTTTGATTGAGGATGGTTGGATTTAGAGACTGCGCATTGCACCTGCGACGGTGATCGTCTCTCCCGAAATATGGTCAGCATCGTCACTGGCCAGGAATGCAACGGTGGCTGCGACGTCTTCAGGCTCTCCAAGCCGCCCAAGTGGGATCAGGTCTACTCTAGTGTGGATGTGGTCACCTGGATCGAGTCCCAGTTGTTTCTGGCCGATTTCGAGGTCCACTGGTGCATGAAACGGCGTGTTGATGATTCCCGGGGCGATAGCATTAACCCGAACCCCATACTGGGCCAGGCTGGCTGCAGCTACCGTCGTGAGGTTCACCAGACCGGCCTTAGCGGCAGCGTAGGGTGGAGATGAGGTAGGTCCACCAAATGTTCCAGCAATGGATGCGATATTTACAATATTTCCGGAACGTTGCTCCATCATTGGTTTGGCTGCTTCCTGCATGATAAAGAAGGCGCCTTTGAGATTTAGATTCATGGTCCAGTCCCAATTTTCTTCTGAGACTTCTGGGAACGGTTCAACCTTCACAGCTCCGGCATTGTTTACTAAGACATCGAGTCGTCCATAAGCCTCTGTTATACCGGAAACGAATCGTGGTGCATCCTGGATATTTGCAGCATCAAAAACACCACCAGCAGCATTTATGCCCTCAGATTTTAGATCTCCGAGAGTTTCTTCGAGTAGTTCAGCGTTAATGTCGCTGATATATAACGATGCGCCTTCGCGTCCGGTTCGAAATGCACTGGCGCGCCCATTACCACTTCCTGCCCCAGTGATCGCTACAACCCGGTCTTCTAGCCTATTTGAGTGTCTTATGTTTTGGCTTTGACTTGGATTGGTCAATGTCTTACTCCTTAGGTGGAATGACTGGCGGGTTGATGAATTGATTTAGAAATTCGAGTCAACATTACACTTTTAGAGAAACGTTGACTGAGTAAGTGTTGCCATTTTGTGGGCATTGTTTGATCCCGTTTTTTATCTACAATGCACTGATATCTGTATGTGTCCCGTAATAAATCTCGGGCGCATATTACATCCTAGGAATCGCCTTCCGGCAATCAAAAGAGGAACGTAAGTGAAAGTAGTTGGCCGATACGGTGAGGGAGTGCTGGGTGTTGTTCCATCAGAGGTGTGCAGGCTTGAGCGTCTCGGATATGACGTGATGACGACTGGAGAGCTTCGTCACGAAGCAACGATGCGATGGACTCTAGCCGCTCATGCAAGTACACGTGCCGAAGTTGGAATGTCTGTGATGATCGCATTCCCCCGTAGTCCGTTTGTGACGGCACAGATGGCATGGGAGTTACAACGAATGACCTCGGGGCGGATTTCTCTTGGTCTTGGGTCACAGGTAAAAGGTCATAACGAACGGCGCTTTAGTACTGGGCCATGGGTATCTCCTGCTTCCCGGATGCAAGAGTACATTCAAGTTATACGTGCCGTGTGGGAGACATTTCAGACTGGAAATTTAGTGCCGTTTGTTGGCGAGCATTACAACTTCACCCTTTGTCCTCCGGCTTTTAACCCCGGGCCTATTGACGTTCCGTTTCCGAAAATTTTCCTTGCAGCAGTCAATCCTGCCATGACGCGTGTTGCAGGGCGGGTAGCTGATGGATTACTTCCGCATTCTTTCACGACTGAAAAGTACGTGCGAGAGGTTACTCTGCCCAATCTTGCCTTGGGTGCCCAGCAGGCTGGTAGAGACTTGTCGCAGATAGAAGTGGCCGCTGGAGGGATGATGGCATTTGCAGACTCAGAATTGAGGCTTGAAGAAAAGCTTTTGGATCTACGAAAGCGAGTGGCGTTTTATGGCTCTA
>CAJWJL010000119.1:0-6730 GCA_913042135.1 uncultured Chloroflexota bacterium
TTCGAGTCCTCCACCGCCCACCAATCTCAATTCAAACTGAAGAAGTCCTTGCAGAAATGCAGGGGCTTTTCGCGAAGTTTCAGCGACAGCACCAAATAAATATCTTTTGATGATCGACATCAGGGGCGTAAGTTCGACTAACCCTTAGAGCGAGTAGTGGTTAGCTGGCGAGACACAAGTCTTGTGTAAAGACCTCCTCGTTCCAACAACTCCTCATGCGTCCCGTATTCAACGACTTTACCCTGGTTCATCACGACTATCAGGTCGGCGGTCATAACGGTGGATAACCTGTGGGCTATAACCAGCGTTGTCCTGCCTGAGGCCAATTTATCAAGTGCAGTCCTTACCGCGTACTCATTAACTGCATCAAGATGAGATGTTGCTTCATCCAGCACGAGTATTGGAGCATCTTTCAGGAAAGCCCTTCCAATAGAGACTCTTTGTCTCTGACCCCCCGATAATTGCGATCCTCTTTCGCCTACAACCGTATCGAGACCCTCTGGAAGCGTTTCAACGAAATCACTTAACCCCGCCATGGCCACTGCAGTAGTTACCTCATCGTCCGTAGCAGAAGGATTAGCGATCAAAAAATTCTCACGTAACGACGTATTGAAAAGGTAAGTATCCTGGGCTACAAGCGCCAGGCTTTCCCTAAGTTTTGAAAGGACGTAATTGCGCAGATCCTTGCCACCAATTCTGACTTCGCCAGACTGCGGATCCCAGAAGCGCATTATCAGGTGTGCCGCCGTTGTTTTACCAGCACCGGAGGGTCCGACAAGAGCTACTGTATCGCCTTGGGTTATGGAGAATTCGACTTGGTCGAGCGCTTTGAAGTCAGTGAAATCATAGCTGAACCCGACATCTTCCAAATTGATTTCTGTATCTACAAGATCGCGTTCATTTCCGTCCGATACCAGCACAGGTTCCAGTTGCACCGCGTAAATCCTGCGAGTAGAACCTATCGTATCCGCGAGTAATCTTCCCACCGTGGATATCTCTGAGATCGGCAGAAAAGCAGACATCGTAACAATCGTTAATAACGGTAATAACCTTGCATCGAGAGAACCTTGTGAAACGAGATATGCTCCAACTATGGCAACGGCCAAACCACCTAATCCCGTGATCAACTCCAAATAAATTTTCTGAAGTGTAAGCTCCCTGAAAAAAGGAATCCTAACGTCCACGTATTCCTGTGCCATACGCATGAATTCATTGCGCCTATGTTCTCCCATGTTAAAGGCAGAAACCTCATGCAGGCCCTGAACGGTATCAACGCTATGCGAATTCATTTCACCGAGTTTCTCTCTGGACCTGCCTCCCAACCTATCAACGCGATCTCTCGCTACGAGCGGGCTAATTGCCGTCAGTATCAGGAACGGTGCAGCAACCATCGCAAGGGGCCAACCGTATATTCCAAGCGTCACCAGGACTGCAGCAGGTACGGCTATTGCTACGAATGCGGGAGCGACGATATGAGCGAAGAAATACTCGACGGTCTCAACGTCCTGAGTAGCCATACTGACGAGATCCCCTGTACGTCTTCGAACAAGATAAGCAGGCGCTAGGTGGTCAAGTTTTCTGAAAAGTGAAATACGCATCTCTGAGAGCAACCTGAAAGCCACGTCGTGAGAAACCCAGGACTCCGCCCAATGAAGTATCGCGGTAATCGGCGCTATCACCAGAAGTATGAGTACTAGGTTTTCACGTGGATCACCTGACCTTACGGCAGCTACGATTAGTCCGCTGGTTATTCCGACACCGATTAATGTGACGAAACGTGCCAAACCAAGGAAGAAACTGAGGGATAACTCTTTCCACCAGGGGCGTATTAATCCCATTAACACCCCGAAGGTTTGAAGCCAACCCATACCTTCAGCTCTGAGGATGGCATCAGTAGGTTCCATGTTAACTCGATCATCTATTTGACCGGTGCGAACAGGCGCAACTTCAGTCTTTCTCTCGATTCCTGAGAACTGGTGATTCGTCGACTCAGATTCGGCTGCCTCCTGTGCAGCCATCAACCGAGCATATTCACCATTTTTGTTTAATAATTCTTCGTGACTTCCGGATTCAACCACAGTGCCCGTCCGCATAACGTGAATTTGATCAGCGTTTTTTACACTTGAAAGACGGTGTGCTATTACTAAAACAGTTCGGCCCTTCATCAGGCGACCGAGTGCATCTTGTATCGCGTGTTCGTTTTCAGAGTCAACCGCTGAAAGTGCTTCATCAAGGACGAGCACTGGCGCGTCTTTTAACAGTGCTCTTGCGATGGCTATCCTCTGACGCTGTCCTCCCGAAAGTTTAATACCTCTCTCACCTATCAATGTTTCGTAACCATTCGGTAAACGATTAATGAACTCGGCTGCGTTGGCGAGTTCAGCCGCTTTTTCGAGGTCTTTTAGACTAGCGGATTGATTACCAAACCTGAGATTCTCAGCAACGGTCCCATGGAAGAGATAGGTGTCCTGTGATACGACCGCAAGGAGACTAGATAATCGTTCACGACTAAGACCATTAACAGGTTTGTCACTTATCAGAACCGACCCATTGTCCACGTCGAAAAATCTTAAAAGCAAGCGTATTACGGAACTTTTTCCAGCACCGCTTTCGCCTACAATCGCGGCTGTCTGACCAGGTAAAACTTCGAGATCGAAATCCTTTAATGCGGGTTGCCGACTACCGGGATAACTGAATGACACATCTCGGAAAGATAGACCCGTAGTTTCTGGTTCGATGCCATCGGATTGATTATCAGTAACACTCGGATTAGTATCAAGAAATGAGAAAACACCATGTGCGGCCGAGAGACCGTTAAGTCCCTGGTGGAATAGCTGGCTGAGCTCACGAAAAGGCCTAAAAAGCTCTATCCCGAGCATCAGAATGATCAACAGTTCCTCGAATCGCATCTCGCCTGAATCTACGCGATTGGCACCAACCACCAGCATTATGGCTGCCCCTATCGCCACCCCGGCAATGGTTACACCTAATGATCCTGCATTGGTTGCTAGAACCCACATCGTTGACTTGAAAACCGCATGCGCCTTTTCTGCCAGAACATTTGCTTTAGCATTACTCTGCCCAAAAGATTTCAAGGTGAATAATCCTTGAACAGCATCTAGAAACTCGGCTGCAAAATCACCGTATGCTTCCCGTCTGTATATAGACGCGTTCTTATTCCAACGATGAAAAGCGGCTGGGGCAAATATCGTCAATATCGAAAATCCCAAAGCTATTAGTGCCATCGGCAGATCTAGATACATCAGGTAAAAGAAGATACCTATCGGCGTCAAAATCGCTGTGAAGAGCTGAGGCAGGTATTGGCCGAAAAAGGTCTCCAGCTGTTCGACTCCGTCAACAATCGAAAGCATCGCATCACCCGTGCGTTGCTGTGCAAAATATGCCGGACCGAGGGCGATAACCTGATGTTGCAATGACTCACGGAGAGATAGCTGTATAGAAGCTGCAGTCCGATGGGCGATCATCTCTTTGTGGTATTGCAGAATCGCTCTAAGTAATACCATCCCCCCTGCACCCAAAATTAACATTAGAAGATCTTCTAACCGTTCTCCTTTAAGAATCTCTCCCAGGAGAACACCCAATAGCACCAAACGCGCAATACCTGCAGCAGCGGTGAGAATTCCATATAACACGGCGAAAGCAATTCTTAGCCTGAATCCGTGTGTCAATGCCCATAGTCGAAGATCAAAATACATTAACGATAACTATTCTTGATATATCTGGTTTAACTAAATGGTAACGATCAAAAACATGAATACAAACATCACTAATACAAATGACTAATTTAAAAATTTCTTCCGAAGCTCAAAAAATTCATTCTGAATCTATTGTTTTCGATGCTCACATCGACACAGCAACACATTTGCTGTGGCGCAATCCAGATTTCAGCCAGAGGCTAGAAGCGGGCCACGTAGATATTCCAAGACTAAAAGAAGGGGGTGTGGACGCGGCTTTTTTTGCTGTATGGATCAGTGAAGAAAATAGCGATTTGGATGCCATGAGGCTTGCGATCCGGGAAATTGATGCAATTCACAGAACAGTAGATGCTAATTCTGATGATCTGGTAATTGCTCTTTGTGCCGCAGATGTTCTTAAAGCTAAATCAGAAGGAAAAATAGCGGTACTAATTTCTATAGAAGGCGGGCGATGTATAGACAACGATTTAGGGATATTACGGACTTTCTATCGTCTCGGCGTAAGGTCTATAACGCTCGCGTGGGGTGCCGCGTCAGATTGGATCGATAGTCATAATGATCATGTCCATGGCGGCCTGACTGAGTTCGGTAGAGGTGTTGTAAAAGAAATGCAACAACTTGGAATGTTGGTAGACATATCGCATGTATCCGACAAAGCATTTTGGGACGTGCTGGAAACATCTCAGCGACCAATTTTTGCATCGCATTCATGCTGTAGGTCTTTGCAAAATCACAAGCGAAATATGACTAACGATATGATATTGGCTCTATCGGAAGCTCAGGGAGTAATGAACGTAAATTTTGTCTCTGGTTTTGTGGGTGGGCAACCATCCAGTGAAGACGAAATTCCGAAGAAACCAGATTCCGACAATATGGTTGATCCATTCGACTTACTCACCAAGAAAGTAAACGGTTACAGCCCGCCGATGGATATGCTGTTAGATCAATTCGATCTGGCAATTAAATTAGCAGGGCCTGAAAGCGTAGGTATCGGAAGTGATTTCGATGGGGCCTCGTATTTTGCTGCCGGGCTCGATGACATATCTTGCATGCCGCTGGTCACAAATGGGTTACTTGAACGCGGGCATAGTCCGGGAATAATTGAGGATATTCTTGGAACAAATAATATACGTCTCTTCGAGAAGTCAATATAATTATTTCTACCTCGTGTACCTACCATTTTCACCATCGTGATCAATGACCATCAGGACGACAGCAACCCAATGATCGAAGCTTGATGGTTGCAAATATGTTGTAACGGACGTATAAAAACTCCCGGGTATACTAATCTCAATTCAAACTGAAGAAGTCCTTGCAGAAATGCAGGGGCTTTTCGGTTAATTGTTGTAACTTTGTTGTAATCGCACCAAATAAATGCCTATTTGAGGTCGCATGTAAAGGGTAGCGGGTTGATCCTAGTATCCCGCTCCAAATTGAGATCACACAGAAAGAGTTCATGAGGAAATGAAGAAGCAAGCAATTATCGGATCAACCATCATCGATGGAACAGGCTCTGATCCCTTGCGGAATGGAACCATTCTTATTGAGGATGGAAAGATCGTAGAGGTTGGTAACGCTGATCAAATAAAGCTGGGCCCAGATGTGGAGCGAATCGACGCGATCGGGAAATTCACGATGCCGGGAATTATCGACTCTCATGTCCATGTGACACCGAATCAGGATGTTCCTGATGACATACGTATAAACCTTCGAGTTGGATTTAATGCGATAAGCCTGCTCCGCCAATCGCTTGGAGCGGGTGTTACCACGGTTGTCAGTATTGGCGGTGGTCCATCAACTGTGGAACTGACGAATGCCATCAACGAAGGTTATGTTGATCGATGCGCCAATCAGATCACGGCTGGTGTAGTAAATGCCTCTGGGGGACATGTTCGCGGTCGACATGCCGATGGTCCATGGGAGATTCGCAAGGCCGTTAGAGAACTGGCTTCTGCCGGATGCACAATGATCAAAACAGCGGCGACCGCGGGTTTCCAATGGGAACATGAACGGGTGCATTGGCCTGATTACACGGAGGAAGAATTAACTGCGCTTGTTGACGAGGCACGTATGCGGGATATGCCAGTTGCTGCGCATGCACATGGGCATGAGGGTCTCAAGTATGCGGTTAATGCCAGAGTTCATATGATTCACCACGGTGCATTGATTGACGACGAAGGGTTGGAGGCGATTAACAAGGCTGATCTCTACTTCGTGCCGACGTTGTTCACGACGAGCATTGGGCGGGTCGCAAAAGTTGAGCAACCCTGGACCAAGGAGCGGATGGAAGCTGCTTATCCCATACACAGGGAGGGTGTTTCAAAAGCTTACAAAATGGGCACGAAAATTGCGCTGGGGACTGATGGCGGAGCTGGTGACGCTATGATCGAGTTATCTGAATTTGTCGATTGTGGGCTTTCACCGATGGATGCTATCGTGGCTGGAACACGTAACACTGCAGATGCATTATCGATTCTCGATAGAGTCGGCACAATCGAGAGTGGAAAAGATGCCGATTTACTAATTATCGGCAAGAATCCGCTTGACGACATCAATGTGTTGCAGAATCAAGAAAATATTGAGCTGGTCATGACGCACGGAAAGGTGCAAACCACTTCGAATGAAATGAAGGTTTATCTGAACCCGCGCTTGGAGGGTCCTCCCAGGCGAATTGTTCGAGTGAATGTTGATATGTAGTTGGCATTGCGCTTACCAATAGTGAATATTGTGCTTTCTACGCAAAGGGTCGCCGATAGTCGCCCCGCACTAAGATAAATCAGAATGCCTGAAATCCGACCAAATCTACTGAACGGCCCGCCCAGAGATCTATATAAGGAACCGGTATTTTTATATAGGTTTAGAATATTTACCTCAAAGTTCGGTCTTTAAAACCTGATGTAACCTATAGCGCGAGCGTACCCGGCCGTGGGCAACGGTGTTACCTATATTCTCAGGAGATACATTCAAAAATGGTACTTCGAAAAAAGACTTGGCTTCTTGTCATTACCGCACTG
>CAJWJL010000120.1:0-6715 GCA_913042135.1 uncultured Chloroflexota bacterium
CCTGAACCGTTCTTTAGTCTTGGGGTTCGCGCCCGCATGGCGTGGCATCGCTGGAATAGTCGAGCTGAATGGTAGGATCTCGATTGTAGTGAATCCCTAATTAGTTTGTTCTTTAGTACGCAAAAAATATTGCATTCAGTGACGATACGCCATTTTATTTGACGTGGTCTGTCTAGCGTCACCGACCATTGAAATCACGGGCTTTCTAATAGTAAATCGTTGGACCGTTAGGTCGAGAGTACTTGTGGACATTAGCGGTGGCGAGGACTTGTTCATGGAGAGCGACTCCTCCTTTGAATAGGTTGTTAATTGAAATTTTTAACCGTAATATATCTGAACCGGATCTAATATATTTAGGATCCTACGAAAATACAAACCTATAAAACCCTTAACCAATGAGGAGAAATCGATGGACATTTTCAGTAGAAATAAAAGGGACGATGCGCATCCGTATATTCCTGAGTTAAAGGGACTCTATCGCGATGGAAAGATCACGCGGCGTGACTTCATTCGTAACGCCGCCATCTTAGGAATGAGTCTTAGTAGTATTAGTGCTTTCTTACCCAGCGGTGAAGCAAAGGCGGCCAATACCCCCACGCGTGGCGGTACGATCCGTACCGAATACAACTGGATTCCGTATGTTGACGATCCAGCTAAAGATGGAGTCGGCACTGGTTATGTTGGGTTGTCGATCGCAGAATCCTTAATTTGGACAGGAGAAGATGGAGTTCCCCGGCCACAGCTGGCCAAATCATGGCAAGCAAGCGAAGACGCCAAGGAATGGACCCTCCATCTCCAGGAGGGGGTTAAATTCAACAATGGCAAGTCCTTTAACGCGGATGATGTTGTATGGAACTTTAGTCATTGGCTAGATAAAGACGTTGGATCATCGATGGCATCCAGGCTAGGATTTCTACCATCGACAGGCGTTGAGAAGGTAGATAGCCATACTGTAAAACTCCATCTGGATCGTCCTTACTTTGCATTCCCGTTAGCACTATACGACTACCCAAGTATGATTGCGCCCGAGGGTGGCTGGGAAGACTTTTACAAAGGTGATGCTGAGCACGCTGTTGGAACAGGTCCGTTCCTTATGGAATCATTCACTCCCGATGAACGAATGGTACTCGTCGCGAATAAGAATTATTGGCGCAAGGGCGTTGATGGCAAGTCACTACCATACGTGGATAAAGTTATAGTTACGGCTGGATGGGATGATGCCAGTCGACTGGCAGCGCTCGTGGGCGATCAGGCAGACCTTCTCTCTCCAGCGGAAGGGGTCGTCCCGCAGTTAGAGAAGCATGCGGATCAGATTGATATTACAGGCTATACCACAGGCTGGATTTCGCCAGTTGTCATGCGGACGGACACGCCACCTTTCGATGATGTAAGAGTTCGAAAAGCCCTCAAACTGATACAGGATCGCGAAAGGATTCGTGACCTCGTGATGCCTATGGGTAAGGTAGGTTATGACCACTGGATACCCTCCGATAATGCCTCTTATTGTCCGGACACCGATGTGGATCGAAGGCAGGATATTGAAAAAGCCAGGGCGTTGCTGGCAGAGGCGGGGTATCCAAACGGCATCGAGATAGAGCTCGCTAGCGCTGATGGCCCAGCTCACAGACCCTTGTTTGCTCAAGTACTCAAAGAGATGGCTGCGCCAGCTGGAATAAAGATCGACATTAAGGTTCTTCCCAGCTCCGCATTTTGGGATCAATGGATGAAGTGGCCTTTGTCTATTAGTGGCTGGAATGGACGGATGCCAGCGACTGTAAGTCTAAGCTTGGCACTACAATGCGGCGGTGACTGGAATGAATCGTACTTTTGTAATTCAGAGTTTGACGCTCTGGTAGCTGAGGCTGAGGGGACCGTCGATGTGGATGAACGGCGTCAGTTGTTCTGTAAGATCCAGAGCATCATGCAGGAAGAGTCGGGGTACATGATTCCCTTCTGGAATGTTTCATATCGAGCAAGTCGCAAACGCTTGCACATGCCCAGTGACTGGTCCCGAGGTGGTGCGCTCTGGCATGAGATGTGGTTGTCTAGCTAGGTTACATGCTAAGGGTTGATTGAATAGAAAAATTTGGAGTCTAAATTCGAAGAGCTATTAACCAACTAAATAGTCCTGTCGTAATATAGGGTCTGTTTGGCACGCGTTTTATATTTAACAATCGGGCCTTAACTCGGATGGTGTGTTCTGTGGCTTCCAGTAACATTAGGAAGCCACAGAGCCATTCCCATCTGCCATCAGACCAAATCCTCAAGAGACACGAACATGCTTGGGTTTCTATTGAATCGCCTTGGCTCAATGTTGATGACGATGCTGGTCATCTCCATTCTGGTCTTCTCCATCGCTGAAGTGATTCCCATCGATCCCGCACGGAATGCCTTAGGGCGATATGCAACTCAGCAAGCTGTCGATGAACTACGCGAAAAGATGGGCCTCGATCGACCTGTGATTGTCCGTTATGGCACATGGATCTCTAATTTCCTGCGTGGAGATTTTGGAGAGTCGATACACTATCGTCGTCCTGTGCGCGATCTTATAGAGGTGCGGCTTGGGCGTTCTCTAGCACTGGCGGGGTTAGGCTTTGTCTTTATGATTCCGCTGGGCCTGACCTTGGGTTGCATTGCCGGGATTAACGAGGGTCGGCTATTGGATCGCATTATTTCTTTGACTAGTGGCCTCTTTGTATCTCTGCCCGCTTTCGCCAGTGGGATTTTCATGATTGTAATATTCGCTTTGTGGTTACAGTGGCTTCCCGGTGCCAGCATACCCGACCCCGATGCTGGTTTTTTCGAAAACGGCAAAAAACTGATCTTGCCTATTTTGACATTGTCCCTTGACGAAATTGGGTATCTGGCTCGCCTAACGCGAGTGAGTATGGCTGAGGTATTGGAAAGCGATTATGTTCGAACCGCTGCGTTGAAAGGAATTCCAAGAAGAAAGATTATTTGGCGACACGCGTTACGCAACGCACTGATAGCACCTTTCACAGCTATTATGTTGCACGTGAATTGGCTTATCGGCGGCGTCGTAGTAGTCGAGGTGCTTTTTAACTATCCCGGATTGGGCCGATTGATACTTGATGGCGCAATGCGAAATGACATCATAGTAGTCGAAGCAGGGACTTTGGTGCTTACCTTCGTGGCCGTGTCATCACAGCTCATCGCAGATATAGGAATTTACTTGATGAATCCGCGAATTCGATATGAGTAACTGATGATTAGACAAAAACCTAAACCAATGAGCAAACGGTCAAATCGATTATTGTCCGAGATATTTCAAGCATTGGCTGCCAGCACTCGGGAGAATCGGCGGATGTCACCGCCAGAGGGTCGATTGCGGACAGCAACCGCTGATCTTTTCCATTCGAAAAGTGCAACGATTGGTTTAACGATCATACTATTTTGGGTGGTTGTCGGATTGGCGGCTCCCATCGTATCCCCATTCTCGCCAACCGAGATGCAAGGCCCGAGGTTGGGGTATCCCTCGGTAGTGCACTGGCTTGGTACCGACAGTCTCGGACGTGATGTAATGAGTCGATTGTTTTGGGGAACGCGAACGGTTTTGTTGTTGGCACCGATTTCCGTCTTCCTGGGTATATTGATAGGAGCTCCCTTGGGACTCCTTTCGGGATATGTTCGCGGTAAGCTAGACATGCTCATCATGCGTATATGTGACGTTCTTCTATCATTCCCAACGTTGCTGATCTACGTCCTTATTATTACCAGTATAGGCCCGTCAGCGATAATCGTTGTGATTTCGGTGGCGATAGGAGCGGTTCCGGCCATTACTCGAATCGTACGTAGTCTCACGCTTGATGAGCGTACGCGAGACTACGTGAACGCAGCCCGACTACGGGGAGAGCGACGCAATTACATTTTGTTGTTGGAAATCCTTCCAAATGTAACAGGGCCCCTTATTGTTGATACCTGTATCCGTGTCGGGTACGCCATTATGGCAATCGGGTCATTGGGTTTCCTCGGTTTGGGGATTCCGCCACCGACCCCTGACTGGGGGGGAATGATTAACGAAGGTCGAGCCTGGATCTTTATGATGCCCTGGATGGTGCTGGCACCGGCAGCTGCCTTGAGTTCAGTCGTAATAGGACTTAATTTGTTTGCTGATGGAATGAGAGAAATAGCGCAACAAAGATAGCCTGATCTTTCCTTATCAAGGCCGATTTTCGAACTTACTACACTTAATTTTTGGTAGACGGTATAAGAGGTTAACCATTGATACGGTCCGAAGATATTTACAGTGATACTTTCGGTGAGCAACAGACTGCAATGATTTCTGGCTGGACAATAGTTGCTTGGCCAGGCTGAGAGTGCGGGTTTCGTCTTATGCAAGAGCAAATCCAAACTACCGTTCTAAAAGTTCAGAACCTAGAAGTCAGCTACTCGACTCGATTAGGGCTCGTTAAAGCGGTTAAGAATGTCTCTTTTGAAATTGGTCCAGGCGATGCGTTGGGATTGGTCGGGGAGTCGGGTTGCGGCAAAAGCACACTGGCATTTTCGATCATGAATTATGTGGCGAAAAATGCAAGCATAACGGACGGGCGCATAGAATTTTCTGGTGAAGATGTTGTACAAAAAAGTGGGCATGAATTGAACCAACTTCGGGGCAAAGAGATTGCAATGGTGTATCAAGATCCTATGGCTGCATTAAACCCCTCGTTACGGATCGGACGACAACTGACCGAAGTGCTAGAGGAACATAAGGTGTCTACGGATACTGGTGCAAGAGCTGAGTGTATTCAGATGTTGGAACGTGTGCATATGCCGGACCCATCCGCAATTATGGAGCGCTATTGCCACCAACTCTCAGGGGGTCAACAGCAACGCGTTCTAATCGCCATGGCACTTTTGACTAGTCCTAAGCTCCTAATAATGGACGAGCCGACTACGGGTCTAGATGTTACGGTCGAAGCGGGGATATTGGATCTCATAGCTGAATTGAAATATGAGTTGAAAGTTTCTATTCTCTTCATCAGTCACAACCTCGGGGTAATCAGTCGAGTTGCGGACAGCGTGGCTGTAATGTACGCAGGTGAGTTGGTCGAACAAGGGTCTGTTCGGGACATTTTCCTGGATCCACAACACCCCTATACAGCCGCACTCTTGGGGTGTATTCCAAGAATAAGCAGTAGTCGGCAGTCAAAAAGTCTCGAGCCGATTAAGGGGAAAGTACCCGGACTTCACGAAACATCAAATGGCTGCATCTTTGAACCACGTTGCGATCGTGCCCAATCACGTTGTCGAGTAGAACGTCCTGACATTGTCAGAACTGCTGAAGGAAATTTGGTGCGATGTTTTTTTCCCGGTAGATTTGATTCTGCCCAGTCAGAAGTTCTGACAGCTACGCTTGTAGAACCCGACCTCTCAAAAAAGGGAGAGAATCTAATCCTAAATATCGAAGGACTAAAGTCCTACTACAAGGCACAAGAAGGAGGGTTCGGAGGATTAGATGGTAATGAAAAAAAGGGGTTTGTGAAGGCAGTAGATGATGTAAACCTAAACGTGTGGAATAACTCAACACTTGGCATTGTCGGTGAGTCCGGCTGTGGCAAAACTACATTGGCAAAATGCGTCGCGGGCCTGGTATCTCCCAGTGCTGGAAAAATAGACTTTATAGAAATAGATGTGGCGCGGGTTGTCGAACAGCGTCCTGTCGAGATGCTTAAAGAGCTACAGATGATTTTCCAGAATCCTGATTCTACACTTAATCCTAGACGTTCAGTTGGAGACTCAATCGCAAGGCCCCTCCGCTTGTTTCGCACCGTACCTACATCCGAAATTAGAAACGAGGTAGTACGCTTGCTGGAGGCAGTTAGGTTAGGGGAGGTGTACTATGATCGCTTGCCCCGTCAACTGAGTGGTGGTGAGAAGCAACGCGTAGCTATTGCTAGAGCCTTCGCAGGTCGACCGGCGCTTGTTCTTTGTGATGAACCGTTGTCATCGCTCGATGTTTCTGTTCAGGCGGCTGTCATGAACTTGCTACTTGAGTTCCAAGAGATATTCGGAACCACAATGTTGTTTATTTCTCATGACCTGAGCGTGGTGTATCAATTCTGTGACGACGTAGCGGTGATGTATCTAGGACAATTCTGTGAAATTGGATCTACTGAGGCTCTATTTGCTCCACCCTATCATCCCTATACAGAGGCTTTATTATCTGCCGTACCCATTGCGGATCCTTCGGTGGAGAGGACTACCATCAGATTGTCTGGCACAGTCCCAAGTGCACTTAATCCTCCTACAGGATGCAGATTCCATAAACGTTGCCCGCGAAAGATCGGATCGATATGTGAACGCGAGCAGCCACCACGGCGAGAGATTACTGCGGCTCATCAGATCAATTGTCATATTCCCATAGAACAATTACGAGCTGTAAAACCGGTCTTCAATACCATGCAGTAAATTGTTGGGAAATTATCAGTGGGAATTCAGCCTAGGCCCAGAGGTCCGACTATCTCTATAGTGCAGGACGTTTTACTGTTGGTAGGAATTTAATCCTGACTCAATTAATAGTCACCTACTGTTATGTAGCTGTCGAAGATTAAGAACAAGAGATTACAAATCGTGATGAAACTTAACTTTTGAGGAATTAAATAATGGAACGCGGGCTCGAGCTTTCAAGTGGTCATGAGATCTGGACAAAAACTGTGGGTGGCGGACCAGGAATTCCTCTATTGCTGCTCCATGG
>CAJWJL010000121.1:0-6699 GCA_913042135.1 uncultured Chloroflexota bacterium
ACAGTCCAAAAATTAGGACCAGTGGCAGAAAACTGAACAGACTACTGCCGCCATCCCCACCTACTTGTGCCCAGGCGTCGGCAATAAATATTTTCATCATCTTGGAACCGGTATTTGGATGGAAAACCGCCCAATTATCCCATAATACCGTTGGTGCAGGTTGTGAGACCGCCGGAATAGAAGGTGTCGCAGTTACCGCCCTCACCCACGACTACAAAAGGTGACCAGAAGATTGAATAAGCTGTTCTCCTGTGGCTGGCCATCTCCGGCAGGTAGTTCTAGTTTCTTTCTTGATTCGGTTTTTCAAGCGATAGGTTATTGGAAGGCAAGATGCCTTCAACTCGCAAGATTAAGCTCCTCTCTTTTCTCGCGCAGGCTCAATGAGCACAGGCCTCTTCTGCCATATCTTCCGAAAGAGATTGGTGCAGAGCATCTCGACTTGATCCACCGCGGTCAGTACATTGCTGTGAGGATAGGTGACCCGCCCTCCGCTGTGTGGAAACGATATAAGTAATAAAAAGATAAACGAATGAGGGGGTGGGTAGCCCCCTCAATTGGTGTGCTGAAAATGTGCTGAAACTAGGTCCATCTGTAAATCCGAGACTAGTCGGCAAATCTAAGTACTTCACCAAGCTTAACCGGTATATCGTTGTAGTCACCCTCTCCACCGTCCTGCCAAAGACACCATTGATCAAGCCCCTGCTTTTGAAATGACTGTAGTCGAGTCCCAATCTCTTCGGGTGTACCGCACAATCGTGATGCACGTGCGTACAACCAATCATAGAGACCTAGTGATTTGGCTCGTTGAACCAGCTTTTCCCCCCGCTCACGGTCTTTGTAAGCGACTTCGAGGTTATGACCATCAGCGTGCATTTCTTTGAGCAACGGAATGTACTCCGGCGGTATGAGCTTACCCTCCGTGCTGCCCATGACCAGCCATTGGGAATCCGCACCCAAGTGAGACTTCAGCACTTCCTCGGCACTTTCACCGAACGTGAACTCCGCATACCACGAAATCGCGAACTCATTAATGCCTCGTTCAAACTCAACACAGGCATCCGCGACCAGTTGCTTGACATGTGCAATATTCTGAGGAGCATAGCCCATTGCAGGAATGATGCCATCGGCAACCTCCACTGCCATTCGCAACACGCGCGGACCAGAGCAGGCGACGTAAATTGGCGGTGCCAATGATGGGTCATAACCATCCCAGTGCAAGCTAAACTGGTGTCCTTGCCAGGTCGCAACTTCTCCACGAAGCAGCTGCTTGAGCGCAATGATGTAATCACTCAATGCACTAACCTTAGCCGGACGGAGGCCCGCACCCCAAGCCGCACTATCGCCCGTTGCAATGCCGACCAGGAGGCGTCCGGGCGCCATTTCACACAGGGTTGCTATCGCCGATGCCGCAACGGATGGATGCCTTGTCAACGGATTCGTTACAGCGGTCATCACATTCAAAGATTTCGTCTCGTGCAGGCACTCTGCGCAGGACATAAACAACTCACGAGATATCAAGGGGGAATCCGCGATAGCGATAGAGTGCAAACCCGCGCGTTCACTCGCGAGCGCAACCGATCGCATGTTTTGAAAGGATTGGGGCAATACGTTATAGCTCAGTTTCATCGATCCTCCTACAATGGGTCACGAAAACCCACTGCCTATACATCAAGTGTAGGTATCGCATCCGAGATATTTCAACCCACTATCACTGGCTAACGTAACTACTCTATGACCGGGTTCCATCTCTTTTGCAATTTCTATTGCACCAGCTACATTTAATCCGGTCGAGACACCGCAAAATATCCCCTCCTCTTTTGCTAGCCGCCTACACATTACAAATCCTATCTCTTAGTCGACTGTACGAATTTCACTTAAAACCGCTCGATCTAAAAATGGAGGTTCAAAACCGACACCAAATCCCTCTACTTTGTGCCCTCCCCTTTGCCTGTTGTTAAGAACAAAGACTGTGCAGGTTCAAATGCTACGACGCTTACTTTCAAACCCGACCTAACCAACCCTTGCGGGAATACGCTTCATACCCCCTATCCTACTCCTCCACTCATGTAGGTTAATCAGCAAACAAAGGGTAAATGCAAGGCCTTCTGGAATGAGCCTATTTAAGACGTTTCTAGCGAGTCTGAGGATTTCTGAATACTTTCTCTCAAACCGAGATCTAGCAATAAAATACAATAAATATCGGCTTTTTTGATAACTTGAATCAGGCACTTTAAAGCCCAAAAACAACATGGGGCCCTTGTAGGGGCCCCATGTTCTAGTCAAACTGATCTACGTTACGGGAACTACCCAATTTCGGTTGTTACCCTAACCTCGGTCGTGCCTCGTGCACCGCTTCTAGATTAACTCTCGATCCAGACGTCGTTGTAGTATGGATAGAGATTCCAAAGTGTAGGCTGCCAGCCATGGACATTATTTCGTTTGGCGAAAACAGCGTTCCGAGTCACAGTACTCACATATGGCACCTCTTCACAATAAGCTTTTTGAAATGCCGTTGCAGCCGCTTGACCCTCTTCCGCCGTCCCAGCAGTCTGCCAGTCAGACATCGCTTTATCAATTGCCGGCGAATTTGCGCGAGACATATTTGGGAATGGAATTGTCACACTGTTTACGAACAGATTCAGCACATCAATTGGGATCGGCCAGAGCCAATAGAACAAGGTCATCGGCGCCGCATCACGACCTGGTGTCGATTGTTTTTCAAACAATACTGCTCGGTCAGCAATGTTTACCTGGGCGTCAAAGCCACCCTCTCTTAACATCGCGGACACAGCTGTTGCAACGGCTTCATTAATGGACTCTGCTTGTGCTACGAATTCAAACGACATGACGGTGCCGTCTTTTTCCCAGATTCCGTCACCATTGAGCGCCCAACCTGCGTCTGTCATCAATGCCGCAGTGGCATCCGGGTTATAACTTATCAGTTTTTCGACAATGGGATCGTAGGTGCGATCTGTTGGGGGTAATGGCCCCGGCGTCGAGACTGCATCACCAAAGAATACGATGTCCCGCATGGCGTCGCGATCAATCAGGTGGGCGAGTGCTCTTCGGACATTTACATCGCCGAATAACTCACTGTGATCCTGATTTAGAGTAAGAATGTATCCCGACCATTCTGGAAAGCGATAGACCGTAATATCGGGGTTATTTTCAAGCCGTTCGACATCTTGAGGTGCGGGTCCCTTCAGTGTATCAATGTCACCATTTTCTAACTGAACAGCACGCTGGCTGGCTTCTGAGATAAATGACCAACGAACAGCGTCAAGGTGCGCTTTCCCCTTATTTTCAAACCAGGGAACGTTCGAACCTGGATAATCTTCCCATCGCTTTACTAATACATGACTACCTGGAACCCATTCCTCGTGGGTAAACGGGCCCGTCCCATCTGCAACCTCAGTACCAAACGTAGACTCAGCCGTTTCTCCACCGGCTTCCCGCCAAGTCTCCGTACAACTGATTCTAAAGTATCCGGTCTTGTGCGGCCCTAGGGTGCCGACCCAAGGATTCTTCATATTAATTACCAACTGATCACCTTCTGAGGTGTAGTTGTCCACAGCCGCAGCAAGCGTTGCGATAAACGATAAGGACTTGAATGTCTTAAGGTAATCCGCGACCGCAGCAGCATTGGCAGGTTTTCCGGAATGAAACGTCCTATTCGGATCAAAATCAAATCGATACTGCATTCCGTCATCAGAAACAGAAAAACCAGTAGCCAGTTGCGGCGCATCACCACCATCGGGGTCGTTGGTCAAGATTGCTTCATAAATAGCAAAGAACGCGGGATCATACCAATTGGTCGTTATAGGATCGTGCTTGGAAAAGTCAAGATCATATCCCTCACGCAGCGTACCTCCTTTTTGAACATGGCCCGCTGCATGTGAAGTCGTGCCCACTGCCAACATTGAGCCTGCAGCGCTGGCGGTCACACCCAAAGCGGCAGCGCGTTTCAAAAACTGCCGTCTATTCAGTTCACCGTCCCGATACTTGTTAACAAGCTTATCTAACTGGTTATCTTTCTCAATTTCACTCATATCTTCTCCCCCACCACTTGGTGTTTCAAAGAAAACTGTCCTCGTTGACAATCGCAGGCTTCTCGCCACAAAACCACAGTATTTGAATATAGGAACCGTGTCAAGCGGGGTTAATGTTTATCGATAACAACGATAAATCAGTAATTTTCAACCACTAAAGGCTCCTAATTTCTTAGCCGGGAAGACATGTTCTTACTATCCGTCGCAATGATTTTGGATCAATTGGTGTTCACATCTGATTTTGATCAGCACTTCAAACTGGCAAGGCTGATGGATAGCCGAACGGAACATTGCCTCACTCTCTTGCGACCACTGATTTCCGATGGAGAGTGTGAGACAGAGATGAACACCCCCACTACACGGACGCCCTTGCCTCACTAGAAGAGACATCTCGCCGCCCTGGCAATGCCAAATTTATGAATAAACTGTCTGATGTGTGCTGTGGTTATAGATACCGGTTGTTCCATCCTATCTACAGCGTCGATCGCAGGCCCGACATCAACTCGTCGCTCAGTGCGATCTCCGTAAGTAAATCATAGTTCCAACCCTTAGCTGGTTCTTCCCGAACATTCGCATCGCAACAGAAAAGGCCATGGCGATTGGCGCCAATCGAAAGTCCTGAAAACCGATCTTGGCTAGAATTCGAGTTCGCCCACGTAGATACACCTTGAATTCCTAAGACATTCTCCGAAAGGGAGATCTGGTCGTCGAAGCCATCGCGGCCGTAGTCCTTGTTCTTGAGCGAAAGATATTCATCACTGCCAAGCCGCAGTGCACCGATGGTGCACATGCAGGCTTACTGCAAAACAGACCGTTACCCAATCCAAACGGAAGCTCTTGCCGGGCACAAAACTACGGCCGCGGATTCCAAGAAAGGTACCTGCCTAACCTGTCCCGCTGTGGGCTTCCTCCCAGCTCACCCCGCCGGTATTTTCTACCCAATAACTTTTTGCCCACCCGACACCTTGCCAAGTTTTGACCCTTGTCGGTGTCAGACGAAACAACCACCGAGGTTGATTGAGAGTCGGACCTAGGTATTTCGGGCCATCGGGACCCAGATATCGAATTGACATCTTCTCGGCAATTCCGACCCATTTCCCTCCAATCACACTTTCTTCTACCAACTCCGCCTTACCATCAAAATGGAATTTTTCCATGGTATTTACATCGTCAATACAAGCAGAAACTCGTGGATCATTTTTCAGATACTCCGCCCATTTTGATCGAGAACGTGGTATTACCCAGAAGGTACACCCGCATTCCTTGGTGTGTGTGCAGCCCTCTGTCTTTTCCCATTGGTGCCAAGTGGGAACAATAAACGGATCGCCGTTTGACTTAAGACAAGCGAGTCTCATTGTCATTCCTTTCTCCAGAAATTCCTCGATGTTCTCCGCAGTCATCGCTCCTGGCTTGAAACTATGCTCCTCACTATCATATTTTTTTTCCATGACTTGCCTCCAATATTTGTGGACGACTGTTAAGCCTTAATGAATGGTCTTGAATCTTATCCGGCAAACGAAGCGTGTCAACCTCAGGGGACGCTATAAATTTTGTGTGGTAGTCTCGCTTGCAAACAATCGATTTGGCGAGACACATTTTCTTCGTAATAGAAACTAGTGGGAAACATGTATGTCTAGATTCAATGGAAAGCGAGTGTTTATCACCGGCGCTGGTAGTGGGTTTGGCCGACGGACAGCGGAAAAATTCGCAGAAGAAGGGGCGGCGGCCGTCTACCTAGTGGATATCATCCAAGAACGTCTCAATGTCGTAGAAAAAGAAATAGAAGCTCGAGGCGCAACTGCGGTACCTATGTGTTTTGATCTAGCAGACGCTGGCGCATGTCAACAAGCTATGGTTCAGGCACTTGCAGACGCTCCTCTCGATATTTTGGTTTGTAATGCTGCTACAGTCGCTGAAGAGAAATTTCTAGATATCACTCTCGAGTCGTGGAAGCGACAAATCGACGTAAATTTGACAGCTTACTTTCTATTGGCTCGGGATGCGGCGCGTTCGATGGTAAAAGAGGGAGCGGGTGTAATTTTATTTACGGCATCCATCGACGCTCAAGGTCATTCAATGGAATTCACTCCGTATTGTGTATCCAAAGCCGGTGAGGTTTCCTTGATGAAATCGATGGCGGTTGAACTCGCACGCTCTGGCGTGCGAGTCAACTCAGTTAGTCCGGGCCCGGCCGACACACAGCAAAGTACGGATTTGGTCGGCGAAGAGTTGATGGCCACATGGCGAAAACATGGATTTCCTACTGTCCCTTTGAATCGACTTGCTGCAGCCGATGACATCGCTAACGCTTTTCTTTTTCTGGCGTCTGACGATGCCTCATACATTACGGGACATGACCTCGTAGTTGACGGTGGACATACAGCTGATGTTTACGAAATTCCGTACGAATAAATGCTCTCACGCAACTGCGAAACAGTAGGGACCATACGAAGAGCAATGTTTTAACAAACAACCTGGTAACCTAATCTATTGTCAGGGTAATCGCATGTGCAAGAACGACGAAGTAGTCAACTCATCCCGTCGTCGATTTCTACAGGGCAGGAGTAATCCAAATCCAACCGAATTGACATCCGGAATCGATGTCGAGTTGGTTGGTAAGTCCCGTGAGTTGGATGCAGAATCGAGCACC
>CAJWJL010000122.1:0-6699 GCA_913042135.1 uncultured Chloroflexota bacterium
CAAGAAGTCGTGCATAATCACTGATTACCGTCTCAGGTGTTGTATAAATAACAGCTACCTTACCCATTTTAGGTTCGGCGTGCGGAATGTCGGGCTGGGTTAAAACTCGCCCCACGTCACTTATCATAGAGACCATCGATAAACATTAACCCCCATGGGTTTTTATACAAATACCTTTAGCCACGCATGTACAACAAATAAAGATAATTACATCCCACAAGTTATCGACACACTCACAGTGTATCTTTGGTTCAGTTCAACATGCCAATGTCGGGTTCGACTGTTGTGAAACAAGATCAAACAAGCAAAATAACGAAGATCATCGATACTTGCACGCACGCTATGCCACCTCAGTTCGCATCTGACCGTGACAGTATCTTTCGCATGGACCGCACTTTCCAAAGCCTTTTTGCCAACCCAAAAGCAAAGCTCACCGACGCACAAAGTCTAATTGACTCCATGAACAACTCCGGTGTCGATGCATCGGTCTGCGCAGGCTTCGGTTGGACTGATCCAGGAGTAGCTCGTGAGTCAAATAACTACAATATTGAAGTGTCTGGCTCGCACCCAGATCGCTTAATTCCATTCTGCAGTGTAAACCCTCTATGGGGCCAAGAAGCAGTTAATGAGGTCCAGCGTTGCTATGAAGCCGGGGCCCGAGGAATTGGTGAACTCCACCCGGACACTCAAGGTATTTTAGATGCCGATATATCGGTACTCGCCCCGGTTCTAGATATAGCAAGACAACTCGATATGCCCGTTCTCATTCATGCGTCCGAACCTGTTGGACACAGCTATCCTGGAAAAGGAACCGTCACACCCGAACTTTTGATGACCCTTGTAAACGCCTACCCGAACAATAAATTGATCTTCGGGCATTTTGGAGGCGGGTTGCCCTTTTACGGTCTAATGAACGAAGTCAGATCAGCCCTATCTAATGTTTACTTCGACTCTGCTGCATTTCCATTTCTATATCGGCCGGAGATCTTCGAAGTCGTCGCAAGATCCATCGGATCCGAAAAAATATTATTTGCCAGTGACTTTCCTCTTGTGAGCCAAAAACGATCATTGAAAGAATTTAGTACCGCAAGAATGACTGATGAACAATCACATAAAATCCTTGGAGATAACGCCGCTCAACTACTTAATATTTAAAATACGAGCCTCAAATACAGTCATTTATTGGCAAACATTCACACACGAAAATTGCGAAAACCCCTATTACAAGAGTATATTTAGATGCAACGATATGAGTAACTCAACTCCAACAACATCCATCAGCACACCGGCCTGCGCCTGTATGTGTACGTGTACCCCCTCAGGGGTTATTGGTGTTGCAAATCACTGTACTTGTTGAACTAAATACACAGCGACAAAACGATAACCGACCCCTGTCATGAACGGGGGTTTTTTTTGCCATGAAACTTCCCTCCGATTCATCAAACAAACATAAACAACAATATGACCAACGTAATAAAAATAACTCTTTCCATCATCAGAAAAGCGATAAATTCTGCACAGGGCCTTGGCGTTGAAGCAGACTCAATCAGTGCCGATCAGCCAAGCAAGTAACCTCATAAAACCTGCCCGACTTATGTTCCGGTCCGCGGAAGATAAACACTCACAGATCGCTAGGTGTTTCTGCGCGTGAATCCAACCCCTACAGAATTAGAAACTCTCCGAGAATGTGGTCGCATTGCATCCAAAGCTCGAAACTGGGCCGGCAAAGAAATAAAACCAGGCTACCTGCTCCGCGAACTGCAAGAGGGCATGGAAACTATTATTCGAGAATCAGGAGCACTACCACCATTTCCAGCCCAGACAAGCCGGAATAGCATCGGAGCACATTATTGTTCCTCGCCATCTGACAACACACGGTTTGAGGAAAATGATCTGGTGAAGATTGATGTAGGTGCACACATCGATGGCCTCATAGTCGATACCGGGGTTTCCGTTGATCTTTCCAATGACCAGAGGTGGAGTACCGTCATCGCAGCAGCTTCTGATGCCCTTGACGCTGCAATCGATATGTGCGCGCCAAATGTTGATGTAGAAGATATCGGTGAGAGAGTGCAACAAGTGATAACTGGTGCTGGTTTCAACCCTATCTTTAACCTCACTGGGCATGGCCTCGGAAAATGGACGCTGCATGATAGTCCACAAATTCCAAATGCACGCATTGGGCTTAAAGGTTCACTCAAGGCTGGTTCAATTTTCGCTATCGAACCATTTGCTACATCGGGCAAAGGTTACGTTGAAGATAAAGGTAAGCCTGAAGTATTCATGTTAGAGCGAAAGCCAAAACCATCTAATAAAATCGACCTCGAGACCCTAAAAACCATTCAGTCTTGGAACGGATTGCCGATAGCCCGGCGATACTTCAATCACCTGCCTAAAAAACCTCTTGAACGGACTCTAAAAGAATTAATCAAACAAGGGACACTTCGACAGTATCCACCGCTAGTAGAAGTATCGAATGCACAAATCGGATGGAAGGAACATTCCATCTACCTGGGGCCTAACGGAACCGAAGTCCTCACTGCCTGACAAGCTGATGAACTAAGGGCAAACAACGGACACTATAAAACTATACCTACCACCTTTTTGGCCTTAAAGTGTGAAATCAAAGTTAAGCCCTATACCCTGTTCTTTTGCCTGTTCATAAACCAAAGATGCACAAGAAATATCTTGAATCGCCAAGCCGACACTTTTGAAAAGCGTTATCTCCTCGTCATTCTCACGCCCAGTAATTTTGCCGTTAATTACAGAGCCTAGGTCACCGTGAATATCATCTGAGTGATAAACCCCTTCTTCAACGGGTATTTGGATATCTCCTGCCTCGTTCAAACAAGCCTGCCTCTGATCACAAATAACCTTTGCCATTTGCACGGTCGCCGTATCGAGTTCTCGAATTCCAGGTGCATGTGATCCAACACCATTGATGTGAGTCCCAGGTTTCCACCAAGAGCTATTCACAATTGGTTCGGTAGCACTAGTAATCAACGTTACAATGTCGGACTCTCGAACGAGGGATTCGGCACTTTCTGCCAAAGATATATCTACTCCGGTGATCTCTGAAAATTCATCCGCAAAAGAACGCTGGGCAGATTTATCGCTCCTGGAATAAATTAAAACTTTTTCTAATTCAGCCGCCTCAACCAAAGCCATAACCTGCCCACGCGCCATAACTCCGGTACCGATAACTCCAGCGACCCTGGAATCCTTACGCGCCAGATGTCTCGTAGCTACTCCACTTGCAGCTCCTGTTCGAATTCCAGTGAGCAAACCACCGTCCATTACAGCCACGACTACACCTGTCTGTTTATCTTGAACCAAAATCGTGCCCACAGTAGTAGGAAGCCCAAACTGTGTGGGATTGCCCTTGTATACCGTCACTGCCTTAACACCAAGCGCCCCACCCGATTTCAGGTAGGCCGGCATGTACGCGATCCATCCCCCTGCTGATGGATCGACGATCACAGTGCGATCTGGCATTTCTGCACTACCGACGTCGAGTTCAGCAAACGCAGCTTCAAGAACATCGATGGCTTTAGGCATCGAGAGCAAACTTTGAACATCAGATCGGTTTAGCAATAAAGTCACATGAAATATCCTGTTTGAAAAATATGGTTTAAGAACTCGAAAAAGTAGTATGCACCCTTTGAAAATGCAGATTGTAGCGTGGTAAGCACAAACCTTGAGTTGCTTTTCTGTATCACGTCTAAAGACAATGCCCCGTATCATACGTATAAAGTCATACGTGTTGTGGGTACAACTAATAAAAAACTTAAATAACCAATCTCAAGAATTCGATGTGACGAACTCTAATAATCTCGACTCAAACCTGAGCATGAACTCCAATGGGCAGGTTGAATCAGGGTCAAGCTGAGAAATTAGACCTCTAACCGAAGTGGAGCAAACCATATTTTCGGCTTCAGAATATAGGTCAAAATCTTCACAACATTCAATCAGAAAAATCGAAAGCTCAAACATTCCCAAGAAAAGACATAATTCCGATATCGAGCCTTACGCCAGTCATAAAGATGCATCAGACCGGAGATTCATCCCACGCTCCGAAGCCACTTACGTCCCAAAGGAACCCAAAGTTTATGTTTCTCCTGACTCCAGCGAAGAAAATCACGAGCAAACCGACGACCCAGAAACCCAGAGCAACACGCAACGTTTGTTCATCGCAATAGAACTTCCCCGCGAAATAAAACGAGAGTTCGCTAATCTCGCAAGAAGTTTCCGTCCGCGAGAACATGAACGTGTCAGATGGATAGATGAAAATAGTATGCATCTAACATTAAAGTTCCTGGGCGACACGTCGATCGAACAGATCCCAAATATCATGAGCAGCTTACAAAATGCTGCAAATTCAACCGGAAAGTTCTCGATCAAGATCGGACGCACAGGTTGCTTCCCATCTTTTCGCGATCCGAGAATTTGCTGGATAGGCTTCTCCGGAGAACTTCGAAGACTAGAACAACTCCAGGGTAGAGTTGAGGGAGCCATGGTTGCTCTTGGGTTCGAGCCAGGGGAACGTATTTTCAAAGCACACGTAACCACAGGTCGTACCCGCCCTGGTATACGCGGACGATTCGCTGAAGATATAGGAGTCTCCTGGCGCCATGCCCCACTTCACTCCACAGGAAAGGTCATTTCTCTCAAATCCATAGCCCTGTACCGCAGCTATATAGACGACAAAAAAGGCACTCTCTACCAACAACTCGGCAATTATGAACTGGGCTAAATAACAAGCGCTGGGTTAGTATTGAATAGCTAAAGGTAATGATGGAGACAAGACTGAATCCGAAACACCCCTTCATAGCGAGCCCGATATGGTGGGAGCGGGCATGGGACAGGAATCAACTATCACTCCTGAACCGTTCAACTGAACGTCGGTAAGCATCGATCATTAAGCTGAACCGTTATCGCCGAACGTTACATCGGTCAACTGAGTGTCCCTTCTAGCAAACGGCCAGTTGGGAAACCGGGGTGGTACCGCGGCACCGTTTTATCTTAAAACACCCGTCCCTGAACTATAGGGACGGGCTTTATTTTTAAGTGCAAAGCAAATCTAGAACATCAAAGATAAAGTCCTACTGGCACAAGGAATAGTAAACGTGGCAAGCCACTTCGAAACGGTAGATCCAAGAGTCAACTTCATAGCCAAGGAGGAAGAAATTCTGAAATGGTGGGATGAAAACGACATTCCTACTCGATACCGTCATCTGAACGACGATAAAGAGAAAAATTTCTCGTTCATTGATGGCCCGATCACGGCCAACAACGCTATGGGTGTTCACCACGCTTGGGGTCGCACTTACAAAGACCTGTTCCTGAGATTCCGCAACATGCAGGGATACAGACAACGTTTTCAAAATGGCTTTGACGGACAAGGCTTGTGGATAGAAGTTGAAGTCGAAAAAGAAATGGGCTTCAAATCAAAGCGTAATATCGAAGCTTTTGGCATAGGAAAATTCGTTGAAGAATGCCGCAAACGAGTCGATCGGTTCGCAGAGCGGATCTCCGAACAATCCAAGCGGCTCGGTTATTTCATGGACTGGGACAATTCCTATCACACTAAGTCAGATGAAAATAACTACACCATTTGGCACTTTTTAAAAACTTGCGCCGACAAAGGTTGGATCTATAAAGGTCGAGATGTTATGCCTTGGTGTCCACGATGCGGCACCGGTCTTTCACAACATGAAATTGTTACCGAGGGATATCAGGAAATCACTCACGAAAGCCCATACCTGACATTCCCGCTCATTGACAAAAATCACGAAGGTGAAAATCTTCTGATATGGACCACCACTCCTTGGACGCTTGCAGCAAACGTGGCCGCAGCTGTAAACCCCGAATACACATACGCAAAGGTTGAAGATCACGGTACAGTCATGTACCTAAGTAAATCTCTTGTAACAACACTCAAAAAGGACCATGTCCTCACTGAACAGGCTAAAGTCATAGGGGAAGTGAAAGGTTCCGATCTGGTTGGACTGCGGTATAGGGGACCATTTGATGAACTACCAGCACAAGCAGAAGCGATTGACCAACATCGCGTGTTGGCTTGGGATGAGGTAGGAGAAGACGAGGGAACCGGAATAGTTCACAACGCTCCTGGCGCCGGTGCTGAAGATTTTAAACTCGGCAATGAAAATGGTCTCACGCCAATCGCTCCACTGGATCAAAACGGCATCTATAAAGAGGGATTCGGTGAATTCACAGGCAAATCAGCAGCGAATGTAAAAGACATGGTCTTCGATTCACTCAAAGAAAAATCACTGCTTATACGAGTAAATAAATACACACACCGATACCCTGTCTGTTGGCGATGCGGTACCGAGTTAGTGTTTCGATTAGTCGACGAATGGTTCATATCTATGAACGAAATCCGACCAAAGATGGAAAAAGCTACTAACGAAATGAACTGGTTCCCAGAGTTCGGAAAGGCGCGGGAACTCGATTGGTTAAAAAACATGCAGGATTGGATGATCTCGAAAAAACGGTATTACGGCCTTACCCTTCCAATATACGCATGTAACTGCGGTAATTTCGATGTAATCGGTTCACTTGAAGAACTTAAAAGTCGTGCTGTTGCAGGTTGGGATGAATTCGAATCAAGCGGTGCATCCCCCCACCGACCTTGGGTCGACGAAGTAAAAATCGCCTGTTCAAACTGCGGAAACA